>NZ_JBFEGN010000040.1:0-35347 GCF_047228825.1 Siminovitchia jepli | reverse complement strand
ATTTGATCGGCATTATGTTCGTACAAGGTTACCCCTCCAAGTGCAAGGTTTTTATTGGTTTACGGACAAATACCCTTACATATAACTTCGACAAAAAAGGTAAAAAACCTTGTTAAAACAACATTTTTTTGTTATTCAGTAGACCCTATGTACAAAGCTCTCCGAATATCAAACAGCATATAAAGAAGCAAAGAAGGCCATTCAAATCGCCAGCCTGCAAAAATACAAACCAAAAGTCATGTTATTTGACGAGCTTGGATTGCTTCCCAGGATATTCGGATCAAGCCATATAAATGAAGTGGCGGACATGGCCGGGAATGTATTAAACGGTTTAAAAGAGTACGATGCAAAATATGATTCAGAGTTAATCAAAACATTATATTGCTATTTTGAGAGCCAGGGGAATCTTCATGAAACGGCCCGAATGATAGGTGTATCTGTTGGGGCTGTCAGGTATCGTTTAAAACGGATTTATGAAATCAGCGGGATGGATGTAACGGATTCCAAACACTTTTATGAAGCATACGTCGCCATGCAGTTGTTGCTTTTTTTGGGACTCATCACCATGGATTAGAACTATTTTTGGAAATTTAACTTGTATGAGCAGAAAAAAACGTTTTTAATAATGACATAGCGCGGACTCAAGGATATTTTATCTTTCCTATAATATTTTTTTTCGCTTTTACCGAAGTAAGCGGTTTGAAGCCTACTTGAAAGGAGATGCTTATTACTACTAAAACTTCGCACCTTAAAAAGTTAGTGTATCCCTAGTGCCTCTAAGTTTCATTAGTGTAGAAAAATGCTCCTTGACAAATGAGTTAAAAAATGCAAAAAACACCTCATTCTTTGGTATAGTAGATTTGTCAAAAATACACTACCAAATAGAAGAGGTGTCTCCTATATGATAGGGCAAAATGACCAAAACATTCAACTACCAAAAGAATTAAAATCTGCATTTGGCGAATTAGGAATCTTTAAACACCTACACAAGGCTGGAATCACTAAGAAGTTTGGATTTAAATGTTCTTATCTTTTTCAACTTGTTTTTTGTCTGATTTTTCATCACAAAAGCTGGTTCACTCTCCTTCAATCAAAGAAAGGAGAATCTTCCCCTGCTAAGGACGCTGTTTATTGTTTCCTGAATCATTCCAAGTTTAATTGGCGCCGTTTTTTAACATTGTTGAGTGCCAGTACTATTGGAAAAGTCGATGCACTTACCGATTCAAAACGCCCAAAAGTGCTTATTGTTGATGACTCCATGTATGATCGTGACCGCAGTAAAAAGCTAGAACTGTTAGCACGTTGCATGGATCATTCTTCCATGAAAAAACGCTATTATAAAGGGTTCCGAATGCTTACACTTGGTTGGTCAGATGGTTTTACTTTCATGCCACTGGATTTCACCTTATTAAGTTCTATCAAGGCTCAGATCAATGGCATATCCGAGAATATAGATAAACGCTGTTCCGGCTATAAACGTCGTTTAGATGCGTTACAAACAGCTCCGGAACAAGTAACATCTATGGTTAAAAGAGCACTTTCTGCAGGCGTTTCGGCGCATTACCTGTTAATGGATTCATGGTTTACGCATCAGCCATTCATTACATCCATTGTTGAATTAGGGTTAGATGTTATTGGAATGGTGAAGCCGACAAATCAACGTTACCTCGTAGAAAATAAACAAGTGTCTTTAAAACACCTCTATTTCCTTGCCACTCCTGTTCAAGGCAGGAAAGGCATCCTACGTTCAATCTATACAATATTGTCTAATGGTACTCCGGTTAAAATCGTCTTTATACAGAACCGAAACAAAAGAAGTGAGTGGCTAGCTATATTGAGTACAGATTGCACAATAACCGAGCGAGAAATCGTGCGCATTTACGGCATGCGTTGGGATATTGAAGTTTTTTTCAAAACAACGAAATCCCTGTTGCGTCTTCAAAAAGAGTTTCAAGGCCTATCTTATGATTTACTAATAAGCCACACAACCCTTGTATTTTCAAGGTATATTGTGTTGTCATGGCAAAATCGCTGTAACACAGACCAGCGCACGTTAGGCGGTATTTTTTATGAACTTTGTGATGAAGTAAATGAACTTGATTGGGCTGTTGCGCTGCAGCAGTTAATTGAGCTTCTTGATGATGTCCTAAAAAAGTCAAGCCAAGCCGAATCGAAGCATTGGGCATCGTATTTGTCATGGCTCTTTTGATTTATGGCATCCTGGAACATCGAGTAAGGGAAAAGATGAAGCAGGAAGAAACTCCATTGGTCCTGGCCGGGAAGCGCAAGCTATTTCGCCCGACGGGGCAGGTATTGTTAAAAGAGTTGCAGGAAATTAAGGTCATTTATATTCGTCAGGCAGGGCAAGTGATTCGCTTTCTTCCCGACAATATCGGGGATCAAACGAAACGGATCCTTGGGCTGGCAGGATATGACATGTCCATCTATGTGACGAAAAAGGCCGAAAAAACGATGATTTGACTCCTAAAGGATACGGGAACGCTCAAAACCTGTCGAAATGGATGGATTAAAGTTGAGATAAGTCGATTGGAGGCTTAATAAATACAAATTTTTAAACAGGCACCTGAAAAAGAGGAGCAGCTTGTCTTTCAGGTGCCGAATATGGGTGAAACCGTCATTGCCCGCCAATTCTTGGTCATGAACCTTGAAAAGATCCTTCGGGATCTTTTTTTCCTTTTTTTATTTGTTCATTCGACCGCTATTTTCATTTCACAAACTGCGAGTGGCAAACTTTTGATCAAAATATAGGTTGTTCATTAATCCCTAACTCGGTGTCCCTTTGGGGATAATTTACAAATTTTCGGACTAAATTAATGAAAAACTGGAAAATTGGACAGTTCTCCCCCCACCCAAAATGAAAGGATCGAGAATTGCCAATTTATTCAGTTACAGTTGGTTAATCAAGTTGTTGTACACTGTTTATGAAGATAGCCTTCTTATATCTTTAACAGAACTTTCCTGGCATGATAGACGAATACTCCTGCTGCCTGAACAATTTCCCTGTGAAATCTTTGATGGTATAACTTTTCATGGGGGTAGGGAAATGATCTATTTTGAAAAGCTCAAACAGGTTGTATGCAAATAATTTCAGCAGCAGATCCAGTTCGTTGGTTTTAAACGGCCGGTTAGAATCCGGTTGATGGAAAACCCACGTTCAGTTTCCTTGATGTAGTTTTCCATGCAGGCCCTTTGGTTATAGAATTCCCAAATATCTATCGACGGCCATTCCATCGTATGAACCATGGATTCATGTTCCCAAATAAAATCAATGAACTGTATTTGGTCTATATCAAACAGATCGGCATTACAGATGACCGAAACGCTTCCTCGCCCAGCCAATTACCTGATATTGAATCTTCTTTCCTTCAGCTCTCTTTGTGTTTAATAAGAAGATCTTACTTTCGGAATTCTGGAATAAAAATTGCATTACAAACATTCGATACAGATTCGGACCGCTTTCACCAAGTCCTCGTGTGACATACTCGGAATTTTTTTATGCTTAATGGCCAATTCATGTGAAGCTGGCAAGTGGATGAATCCTACCGGAAGATTTTTCCTTTCAATCAAATTGTTGTACAGTGCGTGATACATGACATTGTTGCATAGATAAGTCCCGGCTGAATTGGAAATCTCAGCCGGCAACCCTTGACGGTTCAACTCCTGCACCATACGTTGAATTGGCAGGGTTGTAAATAAACCATCCATTCCGTCTTCGTAAATTTTTTCCCCGCTTGGTATAAAGCCGATATTGTCTGGGTCACCTTCATTACAGTTGATGGCAATCCTTTCTGGTGTAAATTTATGCCGGCCGGCGGCGAGTCCTAATGAGATCACTGCATCCGGCTGGACATCGGATATTTCGTTCAGGAGCTGCTTGCCGCTTTTTGAAAAAACAACCGTCAGTATTCTTCCCACTACTTCATAATTGTTGATGACTTCGCCATCCAGATCTTCAACGATTTTCATTGTCGGGTTGATTGGGTAATCTAAAAATGGTTCAAATCCTGTTAGAAGTAACTTCTTCATTTATTGATCCTCCTGATCAATTTTTAAAGGCCGTATTCTTATGATACCAATAAAACTTCCATCATAAATTCTTTTTATCTCTTGAGCATCTTTTTTGATCCATTTAATAGCTCCTAAATTAAAAAGCTTTTGGGCTTTTTTGCATCGTTCCAATACATCACCATACACTGTCTCATCGGCGACTTCCGATATTAGATCGGCGCTGACCCACTCTGGAAAGCGGCTGATGGCGCTGCTAATTTCGGGATTCGGTTTCGTATCCCATTTATAAAAAATAAGGTCTTCCGCAAGTTCAATTGGAAATAATTGCGGCATAAATTGGTGACCATACTTTTTATAACGTTCCATCCAATATTGGTTCAGCTGCTGAATTTCTGTCGGTTTGATGATCTGTTGAATTGATTCGGTCATTTTATTTAATATTTTAGTGTGTTTTGGGTAATTTTCTTGATCGAGCATTCGTACAATTCCAAACAACAAAGCATTAGGAATCCAATAAGACATGTGGAATCGCGGTGGAATATGGTACCCGGCAAACGGCTGTGTCCATTCATGGCTCGGGATTCCGTGATTGTCGATGATGACATCGGGTGCCCATCTGTTCATGATTTTAGGAACGACATTGGCCTCACCAAAAACACTGTTTCTATACCTTAAGTCAGCATACTCCAGCCCTACAGCATTGTACCTTGCCGCATGGTGTTTCCATTGCGGGTTGTCTTTAGCCATCCGGTTGTGCAGGGCGGTCCCGTCGGGATTTGCACGTGGAATCACAACAAGGTTCATATTTTTTAATATAAGGGGAAACATTGTTTCTATTTCATCCAGCAGTTCGGCGGCGGCAGGCATGCTTGAAACTTCATTCGCATGATGTCCGGTCTCTATTAGAATAGTAGGTTTGAATATTGACAGTTTGATAGCAGAAAAGTAATCTTCCGCCATCCTGTTAAAATATTCGTAAACAAATATCGGCCTTCCACCATAAGAATAATCTGCGAGCCAAGTATGGACCCGTGCTTGTTTCGGTTTTGGAAGATCTTGAGGTATTTCTTCGGCCTCGTATCTTTCCGTCAATTCTTTGATATGGATTTTATCATCGTTTTCGAAACGATATTGCAATCGGAAAGGGTGTTTTTGATTTTCCCTAAACCAGAGCTTCTCCGTAAGAATCTCATCTTGCCCTTGTTCAATGTATTTATAAACTGTAATTTTCGCGGAGGGCGATGCACCCGGGATGGCTTTAAGAAAGGGATAAATACCTCCGGGCGACGTGTATCCCTTTCCTAAAAGTGCTTCTCCTTTTATAACGAAGTAATCCAAAGTGTTGAAATAAAGGTCTTCATGTAATGCTTCAAGAGAAGAAATCCTTTCCTCTTCCACCGGCAGTTTACATTCTTCCTCACTCATGACAGCTTCTATTTCAATGTGGTCAAAGAGAGGTTTTGTAAACCCGCTTTCACGATTCCGTCCTTTTGCCCTTACCTCCTCCCAGAGCCTCGGCATTACTTTATTCATATAAAATGTATAAAATCTTTCTCTATCGGTTTTTATGACATATTCTAAATGATGCTGCCCCTGTTTAAGGGATAAATAGCTAGAGGTTGG
Source organism: Siminovitchia jepli (assembly GCF_047228825.1). Lineage (NCBI taxonomy): Bacteria > Bacillati > Bacillota > Bacilli > Caryophanales > Bacillaceae > Siminovitchia > Siminovitchia jepli. The sequence goes on along the minus strand of NZ_JBFEGN010000040.1, from coordinate 29,695 downwards.
ATAGCTGTATTTACCTTTTTCAACATACGGAACTTTCGAGACAGGTATGGTAATCGATTCACTAAAAAGTATATTCCCATTGCTCTTTGTCACAATGATTTCATACGTATGTTTAATGGAGTCAGAGATCTTAAACTGGATTTTTTCGCTAATGATCCCCAATTCTTGAGCAAAAATTTCATCGATCGGATACAACTCCTGTATCCATCGAATCGGCAACTCCAATCCGTCCCGCGATGTCCCGTTTCGGCAGTTGATTATTACGGCATCTATCTCCCCCTTGTTTCTTACAATTTGGGGTAGAACTTCTTCCATCATCCAGAAAAATCCTGGTTTGAATGCTGAACGGACAAAAATATGTGCTCTAGGATATTTTTTTTGAATATCGATTAATAATTGTTCTCTTAATTCTTTTGGTTCTGAGATAAAAGCGTTTATTTCAAGGTGTTTTTCAACATCTATGCATTGTTTTGCCTTTTCTAACTTCCCATATATTTCTTGCAGTTCTCCGGTATCTTGCCAAGTATCAACAAATAGCACTTCTTTTTTTCGTTTCAGTTTTTTATGCGCTGCTTCCCAGTTTCCGTATGTTCCGCCAACTGTCCAATGTTTTTCCCTAAAAAAGTAGGAGATCGCATTGGGCAATGCTTCTTTATTACCGGAAAAGACCACAACATTTCCTTCAAGGGTAACATTAGCCATTTGGTCTTCATTTTTTTCCTCAAAAATAAGGACCGGGGTCTTTTCAATCGGTGCCCTTGTTATTGGGAACGCCAATGAGGTGCTTTCCATTCCTATTCGTGCAGCACCATAATATATCTCGATCCAAGCTTTTCGAGACAGTTCACCGGATGTTTGAATTATCACTGACTGCTTGTTGTCAGGACTCGGCTCATTCTGATGTAAAAAGCCAACTTCACTCCAAACATCCGTCAAACTTTCGAGCTTATAACTCTTGTTCGCTCTACTTGCCTCAAAACGCCATTCACATTGTGTAATGAGTTGATCACCCGTACTAAAAATTGAAATTTTATTATCTATTAATGCAATTTTTTTAACAGGGCAATCTGTCTCGATAAATTGAGCGTGCCACTTTCCAGCCAAAAAACGTAACAAGTCTGATAGCTGCTGTTCATTTCTATAAGAGCAGCACAATCCTCTGTCCGTTAATTTGACGGCTGTTTTACTATCATCGAAGGTAAAAGTCAGTTCGTATGCATATCGCTTATTTTCACGGAAAAAATCAAAAGACAGGCTCGTTGTTTCAAAACCGAGTCTTGCACAAAAATCAATTAATCCTTGTGGAAATAAGCCGTCAGGTAATAGAATTTGCACATTCACCCTGTCAGCTACCAAGTCACCGTTTTGATCTTCTATCAGGCCGCCGATTTCCCAAACATTCCTTAAATCATGCATATTATCACCTACACATTTAAATTAGGATCATATTTGTCTCGAAGCCAATCTCCCAGCAAATTAAAGCCGAGCACTGTCAACATGATGGCAAAACCAGGAAAGGTTGCTGTCCACCAAGCGGATTCAATATAATTTCGACTATCTGCCAACATACCTCCCCAGGAAGGGATCGTAGGGTCTACCCCAATCCCTAAAAAGGTGAGGGATGCTTCCAACAAAATGAATTCGGCAATGTAGAGAGTACCGAGCACCAGGATGGATGAAGCCACGTTAGGAAGGATATGTTTCACTATAATTTTATAGTTCGTCCCTCCTACCGCTCTCGCAGCATGAATATACTCCAACTCCTTTAATGAAACGACTTGGCTTCGAATGAGCCTTGCAAATCCAACCCAGTACGTTAACCCTAAAATAATGATGATTTTCCAAATACCGGTACCCAAAACACTCATAATAATAATGGCAAAAAGGATGAAAGGAAATGCAAGTTGTACATCTGCTGCTCTCATAATAAAATCATCTAGCCATTTCCCGAAATATCCTGCCAAAAGTCCAAGCACCGTACCTATAATCATCGCTAAAATTGCCCCAAAAACACCTACTTTCAAGGAGATTGAAGCGCCATGTATAATCCGGCTCAGCAAATCACGCCCAATTTGATCAGTCCCTAAAATATATTTACTGCTTTCGTCAACCCAGGCAGGTGGCGTTAATCTGTCGGATAAGCTTGAAGCAGCCGGATCCATTGGGGCAATCCATGATGCAAACAGGGCACAGCTCAAACTGACTCCCACAAGGATCATGCCCAAAATGCCAGATGGATTCTTTTTAATAAATCTCCATATGCTCTTTCGCTTCGGTTTTGGGGAAAAAAATTGCGTGCTGATGTTTTGTTCAATAACTGGTTCCACTATTTCTCGCTGCCTCCAATCTTAATCCTGGGATCAAGGTAGCTGTAGCTGATATCGACAATTAAATTAATTAATACCATTAACAACGCCAACACGATAACACCGCCCTGAATAACCGGATAATCCCGTTGGTTAATGGCATCAATGATCATTCGGCCCACTCCCGGCCATGAAAACACCTGCTCGATGATCACAGCACCACCTAGTAAAGAACCGAATTGAATACCCAAAAAGGTGACTGTAGGGATGAGCGCATTTCGGAAAGCGTGTCTTAAGACAACAATCCATTCCTTCAAACCTTTGGAGCGGGCAGTAGCAATATATTGTTGACTCAACACTTCCAGCATGGAAGAGCGTACAAGTCTTGCTAAAATACCTGATAAAATTAAGCCTAGCGTAAACGAAGGCAATATTAAGTGTTTGAAACTGCCATATCCTGAAGCCGGCAGCCACTTCAAGTTAACTGCAAATATAATAATAAACATAATACCTAACCAAAAGTTTGGAAAGGAAATGCCCACTAGGGAAAAGATGCGTCCAAAAAAGTCAACTGGAGTTCCTCTTTTTATTGCTGAAAAAATACCAATTGGAAAAGCAATCAAGACCGAGACAATTAGGCCGCCGAAAGCGAGCATGGTCGTTGCCCCTAATCTTTCACCTATCATTTGAGTAACTGGCAAGCCGGTCCGGAATGATTCCCCCAAGTTAAATGTCACCAAATCTTTCATAAAAATCCCGTACTGAACGAACAATGGTTCATTTAGACCCAACTCTTTCTTTAAAGTTTCAACCGCTTCTTTTGTTGGTTCACCAGCCGAAAACATGACAGATACAGGATCTCCGGTCAGCCTGATGGAGAAGAAAAGAATGATGGAAATCGCAAAAACAACGATGATGCTGTGGAAAATCCTTCTAAGAATGTACTGTAACATCCACCTACCTCCTTTACGAAAAAGACCAGCATTGTTTCATGTAATTAAGAAGAAAGGATAGGCTAATAACCCACCTATCCTTTTTTATTGTCTATTTCGTCGTAACTTCTTCCAGTCTCAATCGATCATCATGCGGAGGCTGGAAGTTTTGTACATGGTCATTTACCGCATATAAATCTATTACTGAATAAAGGTTAACCTCAGGAGCAAGTTCGTGAAGCCTTTCGGTAAGCTCCTTAAAGATTTTTTCCCGTTCCTCCTGATCAATAGTGGACCGTTGGGCTTCTAAAAGTTCGTCTACTTTGTCGTCATGGAAGTGAGGATTCCAGAACTCTCCCTTTTTATACATTAAATATGCCGTGTTATCGAAATCAAGCGTCCATCCGCCCCATCCCATCCGGTACATATGTCCAGCTTTTCCATTAGGAATCAGCTCGGATGTGAACGTGTTGCTGTCTACTGTTTGAATGTTGGCTTTCAAACCTACCTCTTCCAAATAATAAGAGACAACCTGTGCAATTTCCTTAAAGGTGCCGTCATTTCCAGGCACATAAATTTCAAGCGTGCTTCCTTCTGCTCCCGCCTCTGAGATTAACTCTTTTGCTTTTTCAACATCATACGGATAGGGGTCCAAATCAGGGTTGTATCCAAAAGACAATTCACTTTGGAAGCTGCTGATCATTTTTCCATAGCCTTGCAAAATTTCACTAATGATGGCTTCTTTATCAATCGCATAGTTAATCGCCTGTCTTACACGCACATCGTCAACCGGTTTTTTATCGACATCAAAGCGAAAAGAGTAAGCGGTCGGCGTTCCTACTTCCATTAATTCCAAGCTGTCATTCCCTTTTACAGAGTCAACCTGGCTAAACTCAACGCGTTTCATAATATCAATGTTTCCTGTTTGTAATTCTGCCAGACGTGTAGAAGCTTCCGGTATGACCCGAAAAGTAACCTTGTCAAGCTTCGGAAGTCCTTCCTTCCAGTAATGATCATTTTTCTCCAATACGATTTCTGAGTCCTGCTTATAGCTAGTCATTTTAAACGGACCTGTTCCAACAGGATTTTTACTGAAGTGTTCAACGCCGTGCTCCTGGATGTATTTAGGTGGTACAATGACTGCACCATAACCAGATAGTTTCGTCAACAATACCGGATCAGGCTCGTTCAAATGGAATTTCACTGTATATTGATCGACAACTTCCACTTCTTTAATAGATGTATAGTTTGCCTGCTGAGGTCCTTTTGCTCCTTCTTCACCAAGCAGACGGTCAAAGGTAAACTTAACAGCATCGGCATTAAATGGCTCGCCATTATGGAACTCTACCCCTTCTCTCAATTTAAATTGAAGCGTTGTATCGTCCAGGTAGTCCCATTCTTCAGCCAGTCCTGGCTGCAACTCCAAATTGATCGTGCGATCAATCAACCCTTCAAACACTGATGTGGCAACCGTACTCCAATCCAATAGAAAGACGGCAATAGGATCCCAGTTTTGAGGGTCTCCCGGAACACCAATGACGATTTCATTGTTGCCCGATTTACTTGGACTTGTTTCTGTTGTTTCTTTTTTTGACTTACCACCGGATTCTTTTGCTTTGTTTCCGCATCCAGCGAAAACAAGCACCGCAGCTGTCAAAAGGGCAAAAAACAAATAATAAGTTCTTTTTTTGTTGTACATCATTTAACCCCCCCTGAATTTTCATAATATATGGATACGGTTTACTAAACTACAGTTCTTTCGATATTGCAGCTGACGCCTCCCACATAGGATATAACTTGGGGTAGTTCTCCAAACTCAGGACAGAAGAAAAGCTGGCCACGCTGAGGGACGCTTCAATTTCTCCATCTTTGTTGAAAATTGGTGTCCCAAAAGCAGATGTCCCTTCTGCAAGTTCAGAATCACTAAAAGTAAATCCGCATTTACGGGTTTGATAATTAGATTTCCACAGCTCATTAATTGATAATTTGCTCTTAACTTCAAAATCTTTATCATTGTTGATGATTCTATAAATCTCATCATCCGCTAGAAATGAAAGTAGAGCTCTTGGACAGGCCCCTGCATACAACGGAGCACGTTTTGCCCGTCTTCGTATACAGCCTGACTGGTTTGTCACTTTCTACTTTCTCGATGTATATGGCCTCATCTCGATCTATAATCACGAGCTGTACAGCTTCATTTAATTGTTCTTTTAACTTTTGCATATATGGTATGGCTATTGTTCTGGCTTCCAGTTGGGTTGCTGCCAGATGACCCAATTCCATAAAGCGAATACCAAGCTGGTAAACATGGCCTTCTATCGTATAGCCGTTATGATAGAAGGAAACTTTTTGGACATAACCTGCATCCTCATACGTTTTTCATTAAACGAAAGACCGTTGTCTTCGGTATGTTTGTATGCTCAACGATTTCATCCAAGGTCCACATCGGCTTTTTTCGTTAAAAAGCATCAGTATGTTTAAAGCTTTTATCAACACCTTACTCATGGCAACTGCCCTTAAATGACATTTTGGGACAACTCACTATCGTATAAATGGCAGGCAATGGATCTGCCGTCATCTTGTTCTTTTAAACGAGGGCGAATTTTGCGGCATACATCCATCGCAAAGGCACATCTGGGATGAAAGGGACACCCAGAGGGTGGGTTGGATGGACTCGGTACGTCCCCTGTCAAAATAATCCTTTCTTTTTTTAATTTTGGATCGGGCTTTGGTATGGCCGATAGCAAAGCTTGCGAATACGGATGAAGCGGTTCCTTGTATAAATCATTTTTATTTGCGACTTCAACTATTTGCCCAAGATACATAACACATATACGGTCGCAAAAATGTTTTACAACACTTAAGTCGTGTGATATGAAAATAAATGTAAATCCATGTTCCTTTTGCAACCGCGTCAAAAGATTTAAAACTTGCGATTGAATCGATACATCCAATGCGGATACCGGCTCATCGGCGATGATTAACTTCGGCTTTGAAGCCAATGCTCTTGCGATACCAATTCTTTGCCTCTGACCACCGCTAAATTCATGTGGATAACGCTCAATTTGCTTTTTTGTCAAACCAACTTGTTCGGCTATTTCTTCGACTTTTTTTCTAATGTTTTCTTTTCCTTGGACTATATTAAAATTCACTAATGGCTCTTCAATAATATGTTTTACTCTCATTCGGGGATTGAGAGAGGCGAAAGGATCTTGGAAAATAATTTGAATATCTTTCCGAAGCATCCGCATTTCTTTTTCCGAAACCTCCGCCAAGTTTTTTCCCTGAAAATAAACGGTGCCACTTGTCGGGTCCAGAAGCCTCAAGATCACTCTTCCTGTTGTACTTTTACCGCATCCGGATTCCCCTACAACTCCAAAAGACTCACCCTCATACACTTGAAAGGAAACATCATCAACTGCCCTGACATGATTTGTTATTTTCTTTCCAACTATTCCCCCACCCCTAATGGGAAAGTATTTTTTCAGATTCTTTACTTCGAGTAAGACATTCCGGTTCATTTCACTTTCTCCTTCTCATACAGGACTTTTGCGCGGAAGTTGCTCTTCATAAAGCCAACATTTTGCACTTGCTTGTTCATTAATAAAAAATTCTTTGGGTGATTTCTCATGACACAAATCAAAGGTATGTGGGCATCTGTCGGCGAACCGACAACCTTTCGGCATGTCAGTTGGTGAAGGCACTGTTCCAGGAATTGAGGAAAGGACTTCCTTGTCTTCCTCGAGCTTTGGAAGAGCGGCTAGCAATCCTTTTGTGTAGGGGTGTTTGGGAGATTCAAACAATTCTTCCACTGTCGTCCTCTCGACAACTTCACCAGCATACATGACGATCACTGTATCACATACTTCCGCAACAACGCCTAAATCATGTGTGACCAAAATAAGGGACATATGCATCTTGTCTTGCAAAGATTTCATTAAGTCAAAAATTTGCGCTTGGATGGTTACGTCCAATGCTGTTGTAGGCTCATCAGCAATGAGCAAACCTGGGTTGCAAGACAGTGCCATCCCAATCATGACCCTTTGTCTCATACCGCCCGATAATTGGTGAGGATAATCCTCAATCACCTTATTCGGTCTGGGGATACCAACAAGCTCTAGCATATGTATGGCTCTTTTTCGCGCTTCCGCTTTGGAGATGTTCTCGTGATTCCTAATTAATTCAACAATTTGGTAGCCAATTTTGTAAACGGGGTTCAGCGATGTCATCGGCTCCTGAAATATCATTGCCATATCTTTCCCGCGCAATCGTCTTCGTTCACTTTTTGATAGCTTTGTTATATCCTTTCCATTCAGTTGAATAAATCCATTTTTGACTTTTATATTGGGAGGTAAAAGTCCCATGATGGATAGCGAGGTAAGACTCTTTCCGCAACCTGATTCTCCAACGATTCCTAAAGTTTTTCCTTTTTTAAGTGAAAAAGAAACTTTATTTACTAGTGTTATATCCCCATCTTCCGAAGGAAGAGCGACTTCCAAATCACGTACATTTAATAGTGATAGCGTTTCCAAAATATCAATCCCCTTTGGATGTCAAAAAAAATAAAATATGATGCGATTCCAATTTTGATATTACATAGTTCATTACTAAAATTAATCAATCCTTGACTCATAAAATTATCTTCCTGCCAAACGGAATTAGTAATGAGCTTAATAAATGGCGGTTTTTCTTTTTGGCTAGAGGCTCCCTAGCTGCCACAACCGTAAAACAAAACAGAAAAAATAAAAAAGAAAATTACTCCGGTGAATCTACGTATTTTCATAATCCCCCTCTCGGAAAAATTAATATAATCTTAAACACACATTTTGTGTGTTTGTATGAATGATAACGATTAAACAATTATTTGTCAACACACTTCGTGGTTTTTAATAAAATTAAACACAGTTTGTGGTAGCTTCTTACAAAAAGGAAGGGTCTCATGGTAGAAGGTTTCGGATTCCGTTTGGAAAATTTGCGAGAGAAATTTGGTTACTCAAAAAAAGAAATTAGCATGAAATTAGGCTTTACTCCCAATGTGTATGGAGCATATGAGAGAGAAGAAAGAAGGCCCAATCTGGAAACATTAGTAAGAATTGCCGACTTATTTGATGTTTCAATAGATTATCTTGTTCGGGGAAAAGAATGTTGCAAAACAAGAATAAATGAAGATATTACAGATAGTGAAAAAAATATTAAAGAATTGATTCATTATCTTAAATCCAAGGGCATCGATGAGCCTTACATATTGCAGATTGATAAATGGATTCAATTATCACGCGAAGACCTGATAGAGCTGCACAATCATTTTGAATGGGTAGTAAATAAAGCAAAATCACAAAACGAAGACTGAAATCATCGGGGACAGAACCAAAAAGTGTAAACTTTAATTTGGTGTGAAAGGGCAGATGTTGCAAGATGTAAAAGAGAAGATAAAGGTGCTAAAGAGTAAGGTTATGGGGAGAGTGGAAGAATCCCTTTTTGAGTAAATCTCGGTTATGACAATTAAAAAAGGTTTCATAACCTTATTCATTTGACATTCTTCATTATTTTTGAATTTGGTGAAAGGGCGCTTTAAGAGCGCTCTTTTTTTATTTCTACGTATAACCAAAAGTGGACTTGATACAATGTATATGAGCCTTCCTCCGGTCAGTAAACTGCATTTAATACGTCTTCTTAATCGTCAGCTAGTTCATCGCTGGCATCAACATATATCACTGTATATCTGCAGAATCTTTGACAAGGTACTCTTCTTTAAATTCCTTGCCTATAATGTGATGGAAGTGGACCGCTTCATCAAGACAATATTTATTAAAAAGTAAGGTAGGTTAATAGATTGTATTGTTAACCTCCACGGATACTTATCACGTAAAATATGAACTGCCTTTTCTATGTAGCGCCAGCCACGTCGACAACTGGTTGCCATTGACTGCCGCACCATATTTATTAGCAGTCTATAGAAGGGGGCGGGACGAGGGGCTCCGCCAGCGAATAGCGAAACGGTAATTTCCTTACAAACACTCGTTGAACTTGGAGCGGAAATTCCGCCTCTTTTTTTGCATTTTTTCGCGCATTATTTCGTTCAATCCGCTGGCAAATCTGGACTGCATGATAAATCGTTCAGCAGCCTCTAAATAATGAAGAGATCCTGCCAACAAACATTGTTTCTTAACGCTACCCATGTTATAGGCTATCAATCGGAAAGTGTTTTCATAAATATTAGGGTAATCTCTTAATTGGATCTAGATAAGTCTCCATTTGAATATTTTTTTGGCTGTACCATGTCCGATTTAGCAAAATGGTTGGAAATAAGAGAACCGATTGATAAATTTATAATCATATTAACAATTGGCGCTATGGCCGCAAGTTCGCCAATATATTTAAAAGCTAAAATGGCTGCAAGTGCTGTATTGCATAATCCAACTTGAAATAAAATGGCTCGGGCGTCTTGTTCTTCAATTGAAAGTTTTTTTGCAATAACATAAGCTGCAAACATGGGAAAAACCACTTGAACAAAAGTGACAAGAACGATTAGTGGTAGTAAGCTAAGCTTCATTTGGATAAATGGTGCTCCATTTCCTATAATCGTATGAATGATTAGCAACAGTGATAGAGAAGAACCAATTTTTGTGATTGATTTTGAATAATTAGCAGCCTGAGGAAAACCATGCTGAATTGCTAGACCCGCTCCTAATGGAACTACCACAATAAATATGAAAGATTGCAGTAATTTTAAAAACGAAATGGACACATGACTATCTGAAAGTCCAACCATGGAAAGAGGGGTGATGATTGGGCTGATGGCTATATCGGCTAATGATGCCGCGATCACAAGTGGGGCATTGCCTCCGGCTAAGAACGTGTATAAAGTTGCTGCCGTTGCACTTGGAACGGTTCCGGACAAAATGATTCCTGCAGCAATTTCTGGAAGAGAAGAAAAAAAGATATAAGCTAGCCCGACCGAAATGATTACAGTGAGCGTCCATTTTAAAAGAACTGCAAGTAATAGTTCTTTTCTTTTTGCTCTAATTTCTTTTATTACAGTAATATTCATAGAAAGGCCAGCAAAAAAAATGACAACTCCTAAAAGTAAGCTAGGCACCCAAGAAGGGGCTTTCCAGTATACGGGGGAAAAATAGGTGATCACCGCTACAAATACAATAAGCAGTGGCAGCCTCTTCGAAATAAAATCAATAATAATTCCCATGCCAGAAGCTTCCTTTCTTCAATAATAATTATATAATTACCTATCTTTGACAACGTTAATTATAAAGGCCAGGATTTTGAAAATCTTGGCCTTTTTCGGTGTCTCCATACTAACCTAAGAAACAGTCAACCCCCCGCAAACATTCAATGATTGACCTGTTATGTAATTTGCAGCATCCGATACAAGAAAGACTACACTTTTTGCCACATCGGAGGGTGAACTAATTCGGCCGAGAGGAATTGTTCCTATGTAATTTTCTAAAGATTCTTCCGGTGTTGTATTTGATAATTCACCCATATCTTGAGCCATTTTTGATAGTAGTTCTGTTTTCATAGCACCCGGGCATATGGCATTCACCCTAATGCGTTTAGGAGCAAGGACAATTGAAGCTGTTTTTGTAAGACTAATCATACCTGCTTTAGAGGCAGCGTAAGCAACTGAAAGAGGACGGGGGCTGTTAGATGCCATAGATGAAATATTTACAATAGATCCTCCTTCTGTCATATAAGGTGATACTTGCTGGATCATAAAAAAAGAGGCTTTCAAATTTATATCCATAACTTTATCCCATTCTTGAGAAGTTACCTGATCAAAAGGTTTTACAATATTTATACCAGCATTATTTACTAAGACATTAATTTTTCCATGTTCATTTGTTATTTTGGATATTACTTCCGGTATATTTTCTGGTTTTGAAAGGTCAATCTCAATCCCTTGGGCATCAAACCCTTTTTTTTGGAGTTGTTTAACAGATGATTGAAGTTGTTCTTGATTTCGATCAAGTAAAATAACTTTGTGATTAGCTTCAGCTAATTCTTCGGAAATCGCGTAACCAAGACCCTGTGCGCCACCGGTAATAATTGCTGTTTTAATCATTAATTGGCCTCCTCCTATAAATTGGGCAATCCTTTATGTTTAAGTAGTGTAGCATTTAAAATAATTTTTGAGATTCATTCCTATCAAGGGGATAATAGTACTTTAACCCCTTCACCTGATTGTGCGATCTCAAAACCTTTAGCAAAATCATTTAATGATAGATGGTGAGTTATAGTTGGTGCGATGTTAATTTTATCATGAATAAGAAGATCTTCCATTGTATCCCATGTATCCCACATTTTTCGACCATGAATACCCATTATTGTTGCCTCTTTAAATAAGACGTCAGACGAAAGGTTTAGTGAAATATTGTTGGAAAACAACCCTACCAAAATAACTTGTCCGCCTTTTCTCAAATATGGGATTGCCTCCTGAATGGCACGTTCATTTCCTGTTGTCTCAATAATTACATCCGGACGATGGTCTCCATTTAGAACTATGGATGTATGGGTTTTTAGAGGATTCCATAATTTGAAATTCCCACATTTTGATGCGATCTTTAGACGATTTTCCTTTACATCACTAATATACACCGCCTCGGCACCAAGTGCCTGGGTGACACATGCTGTAAAAATTCCAATCGGGCCTGCACCAAGAACAGTAACACGTTTTCCTTTAACTTCTGCTAGCTGGGCAGCATGAACGCCAACACCGAGCGGTTCCATTACAGAAGCTATCGTATCAGGGATTTGTGAAGGAATCTTCCTTGCACAAATAGATGGAACGATAGCGTATTGGGCAAAACATCCATGGGTATGTAGCCCAAAAAGACGAAGATTTTCACATATATTCTGCTTTTCAGTCCGACAAAGTCGGCAGTCTCCACATGGGATATGTGTTTCAACGCATACTCTGTCGCCGATGGATAATGAAGTTACATTCTTACCTACACGAACAACCTCGCCCACACATTCATGACCAATAATTCCAGGAACAAGTAAATTAGTATTTGCCGCCCAAGGATCCCATGAGTATATATGAAGATCAGTCCCACATATTGCTGCTATTTTAATAGATATCAACACTTCATTTTCTCTTGGTTCATCGATTTCGACTTGTACTTTTTCAGCACCTGGCCCTGGTTTTCCCTTTATTATTGCAAGCATAATGTGACACACCTCCGATTTTTTGGCATTTGTAATAGTATTACTTCAAATGTTGTTGATAGTCTAGATCCATTTGGTAAATTGGCTTTAACATGCAAGGCTATTCAAAATAAATTAATAAAAATATATTAAAAACAGCGAAAATATAAAAGGGTTTGTAAAGTGGACGTTGATTTATATATCCAATTAGGTAATTGGCTATACTCTATGGCCATTTTTTTGATTATTTTAAATAAAAGGAACAAAAAATTTTACAAGGGGGAAGGACGATGAAGAAGTTTTTTGGTAGGGGTCTAACAATATTATTGCTTGTAGCCATAACCCTTATTGGATGCAGTAAACAAACGGGCGGGGGTAAATCTAGCGGAAACGACAAAAAAGATAAAATGAATTTAAAAGTAAGTATTACCGTTTCAGAGCAGGATACATGGGGTGTTGCTGCAAAGAAATGGGCTCAAGATGTTGAAGAAAAAACAAATGGCCATATTAAAATGAAAATATATGCGAATGAATCACTTTCAAACGGAAATCAGCCAAAAGGTTTAGAGGCACTTCAAAATGGTTCTACGGATATTTCTGTTCACTCTACGATCATTTATAGCGTACTCGATGAAAAATTTGCTACACCATCACTTCCATGGTTAATTCCTAATTATGAGCAAGCCGATAAAGCCATGAATGGTGAAGGTGGACAAAAATTAATGGAAATAATTAGAGAAAATGGGATCGAGCCATTAGCTTTTGGTGAGAGTGGTTACCGCCAAATTACGAATAGCAAGCATCCTATCGTTACTCCAGAAGATATAAAAGGGTTAAAGATAAGAACTCCATCTATGGAAATGATGGTCGATACATTTAAAAAATTTGGCGGGGATCCAACAGTGATGAACTGGAGTGAAGTCTTTACTTCCTTGCAACAAGGAGTAATTGATGGTCAAGAAAATCCGCTGCCAATTATTTTGAATTCTAAATTATCTGAGGTTCAAGATTATTTAACGGTTTGGAATTATATGTATGATCCGATCGTTTTTGGAATGAATAAAAAGCTTTTCGATGGATTGGATGAAGAAACGCAAAAGATCATAAAAGAAACAGCTCAAGAGGCTGCAAAATATCAAATTGAGTTAAATAGGAAACAAAATGAAGAAATACTTGCAGAACTAAAAGAGAAAGGTATGGAGGTCGTTGAGCTAACGCCAGAACAAATAGAGGTTTTCCAAAAAGAAGTGCAGCCTGTTATTGATCAATACGAAAAAATAGTTGGAAAAGATTTGTTAGATGCTTTTAAAAATTAATGTTTAAAAAGGGGAGATAGCTTGCCCCTTTTTACCTTTTCTAATTGCTTTATTTAGCTTTGTAATTATTTGTATTGTAAAAAAAGACTAGTGATTTGATTTACATTCCGAGAACCATCTATCGGAATGTAAATCCAACTCGTGAGTCTATCCAACAATACAAATATAAAAAGCCAATTTATTTACATATCAATTAGAATGGTGGGGAAAATATTGAGGTTATTTGTTAAGTTGGAGGAATGGATTCTCATTATATTTATGTCCGTTATATGTATCATAACGATGGCAAATGTACTTTCTAGGCATTTTTTTCATTTATCATTTTCAATGACTGAGGAATTAACTACTAATATTTTTGCATTTATTATATTTATTGGTGCTGCCCTACTTGCTAGAGAAAACGGACATCTGGGCTTTGCGTTATTAACTGATTTATTACCAAGACGTTTTAGGATTCTTATCATATTTCTGGTAGGATGCTTAACCTCCATATTTTTTGTAGTACTTTTTTGGTACGGTATTGAAATGGTTATGCAGCAGCATGGGTATGGCCAAAAGACGCCAGCTATGGGGCTACCCGAGTGGATTATGGGTCTATCTGTTCCTCTAGGTGCTTTCCTATGTACTTTCCGATTTTGGGAAGGGTATCTCGTGGAAATAAAGAAAGAAAAAAAGAAGGGGGAAATTAAATGAGTGTAACGGCTATTTTCTTATTTGTGGTATTTTTCTTATTACTATTTTTAAACATGCCTATTGCAATTGCTTTAGGGTTATCGACAGCTGCTACATTAATCGTATTTGATCTGCCGATTCAATCATTGCCAACAACGCTGCATTCTTCTTTAACTAAATTTACCCTTTTAGCCATACCTTTCTTTTTTTTAGCAGGGTTAATTTTGGAAATGGCTGGAATCTCTCGACGGTTGATTCAACTTGCACAAACTTTGACAGGACACTATACTGGTGGACTCGCTATTGTTTCGGTTGTGGCTGCTTGCTTTTTTGCTGCTATTTCTGGTTCAGGACCTGCAACTATGGCAGCAGTTGGGTCGATTATTATTCCGGCAATGGTTAAACATGGCTATCGTAAGGAAATGTCAGCTGGTCTTTTAGCAACTGCAGGTGGAATTGGAATTATTCTCCCTCCTAGTATAGCTTATATTGTCTATGGTGTAGTTGCTGAAGTTTCAATTGGAGAATTGTTCATTGCTGGTATTATACCAGGGCTTTTAATGGGACTAGTTTTAGCGATATTCAGTTACTTTATCGCTAAAAAACAAGGAATTCCTACATTACCAAAAGCAAACAAAAAAGAAATATGGGCAGCATTTAAAGATGCTTCTTGGGGTTTACTGGCACCTATCATTATATTGGGCGGAATTTACTCCGGAGTGTTTACACCGACTGAATCAGCCGTTGTTGCTGTTTTTTACGGATTGATTGTAGGTTTATTTATTTATAAAGAGATTAAAATAAAGGAAATTCCAAGAATTTTGCTTCAATCAGCCAAAACAACTGCCATGATCATGTTAATTGTTGCTTCAGCATCAACCTTTGCGTGGTTAATTACAGTAGAAGGAATTGCTGAGGATATGGCAAACGCGCTTATGAGTATTGCACCGGAAAAATACACAATATTATTAATGATTAATATTATTCTATTAATAGCAGGTATGTTTGTTGATGCCATCTCTGCTTATTATATTTTCTTACCGATTTTCGTTCCAATTCTAGGTGCTATGGGAATAGATCCAGTGCATTTTGGGGTTTTAATGACAATGAATCTAGCAATTGGCCTAGTTACACCACCAGTCGGTCTTGACCTATATGTGGCTTGCGGATTAACAGGACTCTCACTAAAAGAAGTATCCATTGGGGTGATCCCTTTTGTTATTGCGGCGATCATTGTATTACTATTAGTTACATATATTCCAGCGATTAGTTTATTGCTGCCAAGCTTGTTAGGCATGAGGGGGTAAGGAGTGAGCTTGTTGTCGACAGTAATATGGGAACAAATCAACGTTGATTCAGATAATAGAAAGCCCTTATATAAACAAATTTCGCAGCAAATAGAGCAAATGGTTCATGAAGGGAAGTTGAAACCTGGCATTCGTCTTCCATCTGAACGAAAGATGGCCACGTTATTGAATGTCAGTCGGATGACTCTTACTTTAGCATATGAGGAATTGAAATCACGTGGAATCGTCAGGAGCCAACAGGGCAGTGGAACCTTTATCATGCGAGGACCAAGAATTGAAAAGACAGAACAAGCCGTCACTTGGCATAAGAATTTTGCCTATCAAACCGAAAAAGTAAATCATGGCATGGAAAAAATTATGCGGCTGGGCAGAGACTCTCGCCTAATTCCTTTTGGTGGTGTTGGGACAGCACCAGAAGTCCATCCTGGAATTGATTTTAGCCAATGCTTTGCAGAGCATCTTCGGAAAAATCCAATCTTGCTGCAACTGCCTGCACCTACTCAAGGATATGAGCCCTTAATTTTTGTGCTCAAAGATTGGCTTTCCGAGAGGGGAATATATGCAAATGAACAAGAGATCATGATTGTTTCTGGTGCAATGCAGGGAGTTGATTTAATTAGCCGTTTGTTTTTAGGTCCTGGAGATTATGTCATCATGGAAGAACCCGGATTTCTTGGAGCTTCGGATGCCTTTGCTGCCACTGGTGCAAAAACTTTACGGATTACCCTAGATGAACAAGGAATAAAAACTGATAACATTGAGAACTTGCTCATGCAGTTTCCAGTTAAGTTTATCTATTTAAATCCAACCTTTCAAAACCCGACAGGTATTACTATCTCTTTGCAGAGGAGGAAGGAATTATTAGAGCTTGCCAAAAAATATAAAGTTCCAATTGTTGAAGACGACCCTTTTAGTTTGCTCTATTATGAAGAAAATCCAATTCCATCCTTCAAGGCATTGGATACAGATAATATGGTTATCCACCTTCAATCATTCTCGAAATATTTATTTCCGACTCTTCGTGTGGCAGTATTGGTTGCGGATGAAGGGATCATTTCGAATCTTGTAAAGATTAAGCAAAGAATTGATTTGCATAGTAATAATTTAACTCAAATTGCTGTACAAGTTTATTTAGAGGAAGGAAGATTATCGAACCATATTGAAAAACTTCGGCAATCATACCGAAGGCGTCTATCCTTAATAAAGGACCTTTTAAAAGACAGACCTAACCTTCAGTGTAGACTACCTGACGGAGGCGTTTTTTTATGGTGCAAAATCCCTAAAGGTATTATATCCGAAAGATTGCTGCAAATAGCAATTGAAAAGGGTGTTTTATTTGTGCCTGGTAGTTGGATGAGTGGGGTAGGATTATACGAAAATTACATCCGGTTAGCATTTACACATCCCTCATTAAACGCTCTTAAGGATGGGATTGAACGTATTGATCTTGCTATTAATGAATATTATTCATACCATTTATAACATTGGTTATAGGATATTAACTTGCCACCTCTTATACTATTTGTAAGCACTTACAAATAAAGGATAAGGGGTGTTTTTATTGGTTCAGGAAACAATTTCAGCTGACCTTTTACAAGAATGGTATTATCGTATGTTGCTTATTAGACGCTTTGAAGAGGTAGTGAACGAAAAATTCTTAGCGGGTGATATTCCAGGATTTGTACATCTTTACATCGGAGAAGAAGCGACTGCTGTTGGTGTTTGCTCTGCACTTGAAAAAGAGGATTATATTACGAGTACTCATCGAGGACATGGTCATACCATTGCAAAGGGTGCTGACATTAATCGGTGTATGGCGGAATTATACGGACGTAAAACAGGCTACTGCAAAGGGAAGGGCGGATCGATGCATATAGCCGATTTTGGAATTGGGATGCTTGGAGCAAATGGTGTGGTAGGGGGAGGTTTTAACTTGGCCGTTGGTGCTGCCCTCGCTACTCAATTACGTAAAGGGAAAGAGGTTGCGGTTTGTTTCTTTGGGGATGGAGCGAGTAATAGGGGAACATTTCATGAAGCGCTAAATTTAGCCTCTGTTTGGAATCTCCCAGCAGTATTTATTTGTGAAAATAACCAGTGGGCATCTACCACGCCATTGCATGAAGCAACTCCGGTAACAGATATCTCAATTCGGGGTTCTTCTTATGCTATGCCAAGTGTTATTGTTGATGGAAACAATGTTTTTGAAGTGTATCAGGCTGCTAGTGAAGCTGTTGAACGGGCAAGACATGGAGAGGGTCCTACTTTAATAGAATGCAAGACTTATCGAATCAAAGGTCACTTTGTTGGCGACCCGGAAAAATATCGAACTAGAGAAGAAGTACTAAACCAGATGGAGGTAAATGATCCATTAAAGAAATTTATGGTAAAGGTTTTGAAGGAGGGGCTATTAACAGAAGAGCAATTAAAAGTAATTGAGGAAAAAGTGAAAGAGGAAATTGAGGCAGCTGTTAAATTTGCCGAAGAAAGTCCTTTCCCTGAACCAGAGGAAGCATTTAAAGATTTGTATGTAGAGGAGGAAATAGACTATGCGTAATATCTCTTTTTCCCAAGCAACTTTAGAAGCTATGCAGGAAGAAATGCGACGAGATGGACGAGTATTTATTATGGGTGAAGACATAGCAAGCCAAGGTGGAATTTTTGGTCAGTTTAAAGGGCTCCCAAAAGAATTTGGTCTGGAAAGGGTTCGTGATACGCCTATTTCAGAAACCGCCATTGTTGGGTCAGGTATTGGAGCTGCTCTAGCCGGTGCTGTACCGGTTATTGATATGCACTTTGCAGACTTTATCGGGGTTGCCATGGATGAGGTCTTGAATCAGATGGCAAAGATTCGATATATGTTCGGCGGACAAGGGACGCTTCCACTTGTATTGCGTGCTCCGGATGGTGTGACACAGTCAGCAGCAGCTCAGCATTCACAATCTCTTGAAGCTTTGTTTCTGCATATCCCAGGTCTAAAAGTAGTGATTCCATCGAATCCTGCTGATGCGAAAGGATTACTAAAGGCAGCAATTCGTGATCAAAACCCGGTTATTTATTTTGAGCACAAACAGTTATTTAACCAAAAAGGCCCCGTTCCGGATGGAGAGGTTTTAATCCCTATTGGCAAAGCCGCTGTCGTAAGAGAAGGAAAAGATGTAACGATCGTCTCTTATTCAGCTATGTTAGGGAAATGCTTAGAGGCTACGTCACAGTTAAGTACCCATCATGGAATAGAAGCGGAAGTGATTGATTTGCGAACGATTGTACCGATGGATCTCGATACGATTTATGAATCTGTTAAAAAGACCCATCGTCTTGTTATAGCTCATGAAGCTGTTAAAACTGGTGGCGTAGGAGGGGAAATTGCTGCTTCAGTGAGTGAAAATATCCTGGAATATTTGGATGCACCCATCATCCGGGTAGGTGCGGCATTTACACCTATTCCCTTTAGTCCGCCACTTGAAAAGCATGTCATTCCACAAGTTGAAACGGTTGTATCAGCTGTATTGAAGGCCCGGTGGTAATTCATAAAGGAAAGAGGGAGTGTAATGGCAGTCGTTATTACTATGCCTAAATTTGGATTAACAATGACAGAGGGGACAGTTTCCAACTGGTTAACAGAACCAGGTAATATTATAAAAAGTGGAGAGCCCCTTTTTGAAGTCGAAACAGATAAAATTACTAACGCTGTAGAGGCCCCAGAAACAGGAGTGTTACGCCATATTTTCATTCCGGAAGGTGAAACGGCAAAAGTTGGGGAACCTATAGCTATCATTGCACAAGAAAATGAGGATATTAATGAATATTTAGGCTTAGACACAACGCAAAGTGAAGTTAATAAAAAGCCGCATATAGAAGCGAATCAGGAAGCAGATTCAAAAGAAACTCAGCCTCGTTCTTTAAGTTATATAAAAGCGACCCCATATGCAAAGAAAATAGTCAGAGAGCAAGGGAGATCCATGCAAGATATTAAGCCATCAGGTCCTAATGGAGTGATAGTTTCCCGTGATATAGAACTGGAAACTAAAAAACAGCCAGCCATTTCTCCACTTGCCAAGAAGTACGCGCAGCAACATGGTATTGAGTGGGAAGAGATTCAACAACAAAAACGAATCATGCTTCCTGACGTAATAGCCCAACAATTTAATTCCTCTGATACGGTTAATATAAAGTCTACGCAATACGGAAGCCTGACAAGTGTCACTGAACCAATGTCCGGTATTCGTAAAGTGATTGCAGAACGAATGTCTGAAAGCTGGAAAAGGATCCCTCATGTGACCATTCAACGGGAAGTAGATGTAACTGCACTCGTCTCAGCTTTATCTATTTTATCCACTGAGTATAAAGAAAAAGGTATTAAACTTACAATTACTCATTTTCTAATAAAAATTGTTGCCAATGCTTTAGAGAAGCATCCTATTCTAAATGCTTGGTGTGATGAAAATCAAATAACTTATCACAAAGTAGTGAATATGGGTGTTGCAGTTTCAGTAGAAGAAGGTTTAGTGGTTCCTGTTATATTTGAAGCTAACCAACAGAGTATTTTGGAAATCGCTGATGTATTACGGGATTTAACTGAAAGAGCGAAAGAAAATAAACTTACAGCTGATGAAATACGTGGAAGCACTTTTACAATTAGTAATTTAGGAATGATGAATATTGATGGCTTTGCACCTATTATTAATCCACCAGAAACGGGCATTCTAGGTGTTGGACGTATCATTGAAAAACCAATTTATCAGGGTGGCGACGTTGTTAGACGTTCCATGCTGACGTTATCACTATCTTTCGACCACCGCGCAT
The DNA here is from genome assembly GCF_047228825.1 of Siminovitchia jepli. Lineage (NCBI taxonomy): Bacteria > Bacillati > Bacillota > Bacilli > Caryophanales > Bacillaceae > Siminovitchia > Siminovitchia jepli. Next base: position 9,194 of record NZ_JBFEGN010000040.1, on the reverse strand, counting down.
TAGATGGTGTTGAGGCTGCAAGATTTTTGAACACAATCGATTATTATATCCAGGAACCGCTACGACTCTTAGTGAAAGGGAGATAAACAAATGAATGAGGTGATCGTTATTGGCGGTGGACCCGGGGGCTACACCGCAGCTTTAAGAGCTAGCCAATTAGGTAAAAAAGTTACGCTTATTGAAAAGAAACAATTGGGAGGTACTTGCTTGAATGTCGGATGTATTCCGACAAAAAGCCTATTGGATTCGTCCCATACTTGGGCGAAAAGTAAAGAATTATTTTATAAGAACGAGGATGCCGATGTACCTTGGGAAACTATTTTCTCGCGTAAAGAAAAGACTGTACAACAGTTAAGAAAAGGAATTGAAAGCTTACTTAAGGCAGGAAAAATTAACGTAATCGAAGGAATAGCGTCTCTTGACGGTGATATGAGAGTAATCGTCAATGAAAATAAAGATCTTTCTCTTACAGCAGATAACATTATTCTTGCCACAGGAAGCAAACCAGCGCTTCCTCCCATCACTGGCATTGAATTGCCAGGTGTACTAACAAGTGATGAAATTCATTCTTTGGAAAAACTGCCGAAATCTCTTTCAATCATTGGTGGGGGAGTAATTGGGATAGAATTTGCTAATATATTTGCCGAACTAGGTGTAAAGGTACATGTTATTGAAGCAGCAGATCGAATTTTATCGAACATGGATAAGGATATTTCATCCCAGCTTAAAGAGTGTTTAGAAAAAATGGGGGTTGAATTTTCTTTAAACAAAAAAGTCATCCAAATTGTGAAAGACTCCTCTAACCAACTTAAGATAGACTTGGCAGGGGTTGAAAGTATTAAATCTGAAAAGGTATTGGTAGCTGTCGGCAGAGAAGCGGTGTTTGACCCATTAATGTTAGAGAAAAACGGCATCATTGTTGAACAGGGAAAAATCAAAGTCGACCATTATCAAAGAACGAATCTTCCGGGGATTTATGCGATCGGCGATTGCTCTACTTCGCTTATGCTAGCTCATGTTGCTATGGCTGAGGGAAAAGTAGCCGTTGAACATGTGCTTGGTTTATCACCTAATCCCGTAGTCTATGATTATGTGCCTAAATGCGTCTATACGCACCCGGAGGCAGCTTCTGTAGGTCTTACAGCTGAGGAAGCTCGGAGTAGAGGATTTAATATTGAAGAAGGGGTATTTCCCATTCGTGCAAATGGCAGAGCACTAATTGAAGGTGAACCAGCCGGATTTATCAAAGTCATTACAGATAAGAGTTTAGGAAGGCTTCTAGGTGTACATCTGCTTTCTCCTCACGCTACTGAATTTATAGCCCAAGCCACAATTGCTCTTCAATTAGAAGCGACAGCAGATGAACTTATCAGCATGATCTATCCTCACCCTAGCTTTGTTGAGGGGATTCAAGAAGCAGCATTAACAATTAATCATGGCGCTATTCATTTACCTTTAGTACGGAATTAAAAAGAACATTTAAGGTTTTAAAAAAATGAGAACTATAGCTTATTAAACATGTTAAGGTGAGATTTTGAACGAATCCACACCTTTTGAACTTATTAATTTAGACTAGAAATTATTGTAATTTTCTACTATAATAGAAATAATTCAATTACTTTTATTGAAGGCGTCTTGCAGGGCTTCAGGTGCAAGAGCGATAAGTTCCAGTTTGTCAAACGTCCACATGGCAAACATGCGACATATATCCACGGAAGGATCGGCCTGGTCCAGCCCAACGATAATATAGAGCAATGAACTTATCACAGTTATGGTTGGCTCCTTTCTGCAATTATAACTGAATTGTTCCAGCAAACAGTGGTCACCGGGCGATTCGAAAGAATCCCAAAAAAGTATGCTAGGAGGGTGTTCTGTTATGAAACGGAGTAATAGGCCACAACAATTACATACCCTCCCTAGCTCTGCCAACATTGATTGGTCAAAGTATGAGTCAAAAAATTATTTACATTTTGACAAACCTATAAATATCTCCCACTTCAAAAGAAAGCTCCAAAATCCCAATTGGGTAGCCTCTTATCCTTTCTTACCTTCCATTCATTTTAATATCGATATAAAAAAATACGTAACTGTCTCAAAAAATAAAAGTCTGCCTATCCATGAGCGGAAAGAAAAGAAGACCAAGAGACGGGAAATTTATTATGCAGCGCATAAAGACCGTTTTATTTACAAATATTATGGAGACCTACTAAACAATGCATATAATGATTATGCGAAGGACCATAATATTGATGAAGTTGCAATCGCATATCGAAATAACAAAGGTAAAAGTACTATAGATTCCGCGTTTGAAGTCTTTAAGTTTATTTTCGAGCATGATCATGCTGTTATTATATCTATTGATTTCACCAGCTTTTTTGATAATATCGATCATCGTACGCTTAAAAGGAATATAAAAGATGTTTTAGGTGTTAGAGAACTTCCTCTAGATTGGTATAAAGTTTATAGAAGCCTTACTCAATTTACATACGTTCGGCGTACTGATGTGGATGCCTTTCTGAAACAACGATATGGCGTAAAAGAGCTCAAAAGAATTCGGCGAAACCGTCAATTAACAAGAATAATGGAGCCTTCCGACTTTAGAAGTTTTAAAGAAAAGCATCTTTTTAAAAATAAAAAGCCATACGGAATCCCCCAAGGTTCCGGAATGAGCGCAGTTTGCTCAAATGTTTATCTTGTGCATTTTGATAAAGAAATTAAAGGTTGGGCAGATTATCATCAGGCCCTGTACAGAAGATACAGTGACGACTTAATATTAGTCGTGCCTATTTCCGGTGTAAGTGCAGCAACAATTACTCAACTTAAAAATGAAATTTTTCAGATCATCCTGAAGTATAAAGACCATGGCTTAAAAATCCAAGCAGAAAAAACGAAAATACGTTCATATACCGCAGGTGCCATCTTTGACCAAAATCAATGTACCAGCACACTTGATTATTTAGGCTTCGTAACAGATGGAAGTACTATTCGATTACGGGAGAAAAGCTTGTTTAAATATTATTGCCGCGCATACCGGAAAGCTGACACAAGTAAACGCATAGCCTACGTAACTCAACGAAAAGGCCCCAGAAGAGAGCTATATCAGATATACACACATCTAGGGATGAATTATAAAGGGTATGGCAATTTTATTTCATACGCGTATAGAGCCCACAAAAAGATGTCTCAACTAAAGGCAATCAGCCACATACGAAATCAGGTAAAGAGACATTGGAATAAAATCCATAAGCGGCTATAAAACTTAGGACAGATTTATTTATAATGAAAACGGACCTGACTTCTGATGATACACTGTTGATCGTGAGCCTGCGGTTGAAAGATGTCTGAGCTTGAATTAAAGAAGAAGGAACTTTTTTCCGCGCTGATGATTGGTGTGGATGAAAGGGGAAGGGGACAAAAGCCGTTCAGACACGATGATCGGCATCACAGTAAACCTAGACAAGAAGTAAAGGGATATGCTGGGTATTCCCCGCGATACCTGAGTTGAGATTGTTGGAAATGGATGGCAAAATCAACCACGTCTATGCTTTTGGTGAGGTAGAAATGTCTACGGTGGTAAGGAATTCAGTCAATAGAAGTAACAGAAAAGGGAAGAATATTCATTAATTTTTATTTGGGACAAGGTGCAGATAGTCGATGGGAATATCATGGTTATGATCATGGGGAAACATTCCGCTCTGCAGTAACGGTTGTTGAGCACTCAGATAAAGAATGTTGTATTTATGGATTGGCCTTTTTAAAAGCTTATTGATGACATGGGCTCAGGCGCGAGGATTTAATGATGGAAGAAGAGATGTTTGGGTAGCGATTTGTGATAATCCAGACGCAGAGAAACAGGTGGGAGAGACCGAAGGCACATTTTGAGAGAAGAAAGAAACACTGGAATCAAGGTGAAGATATGGATTCTTATCTTGAATGATTCCTCAAGTTTCCTTATTTGATTAGGGAACAGTGAAGAGTGTCACTCGATTGTCCCTTAAGGGTGGTCCATCTCTATAACACAGGAATCTAAACCCAACCAGATGAAATGAGAGTAACCCTGGGGTCAAGAAAACAGGAGCAAGTTCCGCTGAGCTTGCTCTTTGTTGTGAACAGGTTTCGATATGATCCGGGGATTATAATTGTAGTACTTTATTTTTTCGGCCAGGTCCAATGTTAGTCATGGGAGGTTCAAATTGTAATCTTATACTGAGGAGAGGAGTGGTTCACATGAGAGTGATAGAAAAGGTGAGTGCCTTTGCAGGCAATACGTTTGCCTACTGGGTTATCTTGTTTGCGGCTTTGGCATTATTTTTCCCTGAAGGGTTTACTTGGATAGCACCATATATTTCCTGGCTGCTCGGAATCATTATGTTCGGAATGGGGATGACGCTTTCGTCATCGGATTTTAAAAAAGTGTTCAGCCATCCCAAATCTGTCTGGATCGGTGTTGTTGCCCAATATGTCATTATGCCTTTTTTGGCTTTCGTATTAGCTTACGGGCTTGGACTTCCTCCCGAAATTGCGGTAGGTGTCATCCTGGTGGGAGCATGCCCCGGCGGAACATCTTCAAACGTAATGACCTATTTGGCAAGAGGCAATACGGCATTATCCGTTTCAATGACTGCTGTTTCTACCCTTTTGGCACCAATCCTGACCCCGGCCATTACGCTGCTGCTTGCAAGTAAGTGGCTTCCCGTTTCGGCAGGGGACATGTTTAAATCTGTTGTGACCATAGTGCTTTTACCCATTGTATTAGGCCTGATTGTGAAAGCATTGTTCCAAAAGCTGGTGGAAAAAAGCATTTCGGTGCTGCCGTTCATTTCTGTTATTGGGATTGTTGCCATTGTGGCAGCTGTAGTGAGCGGAAATAAGGAAAAAATTTTGGAAAGCGGCCTGCTCATTTTGGCGGTTGTCATCTTGCATAACTGTCTGGGCTATTTGCTCGGATTTCTCGCCGCAAAAATATTAAAAATGAATTATGAAGACCAAAAAGCCGTATCCATTGAAGTCGGCATGCAAAACTCCGGTCTTGCCGCTGCTCTTGCGGCCGCCCACTTTACACCGCTGGCCGCTGTACCCGGTGCCATCTTCAGCGTTTGGCACAATGTTTCCGGTTCACTTCTTGCCAACTATTGGGGGAAAAAAGCCGAAAAACATAATATCTTAGAGGATCATCAGGATAACGATAATTCGACTGACTTCAAAATGAACAACTGACAAGCATGCGTTTGTCAGTTGTTTCACTGGGACGTGCCAGGCCTCTCTATAATGCGGAACCCGGCCGGGTCATTTATAAGCTTGCCCAAAAACATGAACGTGCCGGGGCACCTCTGCACATGCGGAACCTATATAAAACAGCACTTGCATCAAGCAAAAACTTCCGATTTTTTAAACCGGTCATAGCGAAGCGGTTCTGTGGGTATGATGGTTTCGGACTTTCCATTAACAATTTCTTCCATTAACTTGCCTGTCCCTGTTGCTAAACTGATGCCGTCCCCTTCATGTCCCGCTGCGATATAAAATCCCGGGATTTCTTCAACCGCCGAAACGATTGGCAAATGGTCTTCCGTGTATGGACGGAAGCCTGTATAAGCCCGAATGATTTTGAAATCATCCATTTTCGGGAAAAACCGCAGTGCGCGTCTTGCCATCGTTTCAACAACACGAATATCTATCGTTGGGTCATAACCCACAAATTGACGGCTGCTTCCGAGTAAAAAGTTTTGACTTTCTGTTGGTTCAAGGACAAGTGCCACTCCATGTTTGGCTGTACGCTCATCAGCAATGCGCTCACGGCCAAATTTATTCATCAGATAGCCAAATTCCATAACATTGCGCATCATGACGGGGTGCTGTCTCGCACCAACAAGAATATGGCCTTTCCGCGGAGTAATGGGTATATCAACACCTAACATTTTCCCGATAAATGGTGCCCAGACACCAGCTGCATTGACAACTTTTTTCGCATGTACATCCCCATTCGCCGTATGAATGGTAAAATCGCCATCGCTTTTTACAATATTCTTTACTTCTGCTTGTGTTTTCACCGTTAATCCATAAGCGCTTTGGGCTTTGTCGATTAAAGAGTAACAAAACAGATATGGATTAATGAGGGAGTCTGTTTCACATTCCAATCCTCCTGGAATATCATCAGCAAAAAAGGGAGATTCTTTACGAATATCTTGTTGATCCAATACATTAAACTTTAAACCGGCTTCCCTTTGTGTTTTCACCCAATCGACGGCGGCTTGCATTTCTTCATCATTGTCACAAACTAGTATACTGCCAAGCTTTCTATATTCAAACGGCCGATCTAATTTTTCATAAAGTTCTTCAATCAATTGCTGGCTGACTAAAGACATATGACTGTCAAATCCGGGATCCTTATCGACAATCGTAACATTTCCATCACAACGGGAACTTGTGCCACTGGCAATGTCATTTTTTTCAATCAGAATGCATTCCAAACCAGATTCAGCAAGGTAATAAGCTGCTGCACAACCGACAATTCCGCCCCCAATGACAGCAACTTCAAAATGATTAGCAGGCATCATCATAACCCCCAACATATAAATTCGAAAAAACTGGTAAACAAGTATCTAATGGTTAACTCGAACAATAATAAACCATCCTATGAAATTCTTTCTTTCGTAAACTCCAATTCTTTTTCCGCTTTTTGTTTATTTACTATCTGCTCAAACGCTGCAGCTACTTTTGCGCGACCTTCCGGGATGTGAGGATGAAACTGTATCGTAGCCGCATCACGGGTTGCTCTCACTTGATCAACTGCTGCTTGTAATTTACCTTCGATTTCAGGTCTGTTCAATTCTTTATTTACGATGGACAATCCTGCAACTGTCCCCTGTTCGCGGGCTACTTTGGCACTTTCAATTCCTGTAATATTACCAGCTACGTAAATGCCGGCTATCGGTGTTTCCATTTTTTCATTGTGAACCGGTACATGGCCGCCAAGTTCCTCCGAGTAAAGGAACGGACAGCCGACAACCGCAGCGAGTTCTGCTAACGGATATAATCCGCCGGCGATACAAACAAAGTCGACTGGGATTTCCTCTTCTGTATTTGGGATCATATCTCCATTCATGGTGACATCGACCATCGTAACGGATTCGACTTTATCGGTGCCATTAATTTGTTTGATCGCTTTATTCAGGTAAATCGGCATTCCCCACATCTTAATTCCTTTTTTAGGATAAAATTGCAGTGCTAAATTTTGAACAAATTTATATTTCGCAAATTTGCTTCCAAATCGAATAAACTTGGAAGGTGCCAAATGCGCAATTCGTGATAAGCGCTCCATTACCGCCCGCGGATTTGATTGATCTTCCGTTACAATGTTGGGAGCCGGCAGTGCCATGCAGTACAGGTCAACGTCGGCAAGTTGCAGCTCCCTGGCAATCGCTGCAGATAAAACGTTTACTCCAACAATAAGTCCTTTTTGGCCGACTTTCACCCGATGAACGTTCGTCATGACTTGAGCGGCACCAATCGACATGACTCCAGGAAGTGTCCAGCCGGGAATCGGAGCCGCGGATTCGGCAGCACCCGTTGCAACCAGAACATTTTTCGCAGTAAAATTTTGTTTTTTTGTATGCACAACAAATTGATGGTCCAATCTTTCAATATGGTGAACCGAGACGCCTAAACGAATATCTGTATTTAAGTTTTCTGCTCTTTCCTGTAAAGCTCTGCTTTCTTCTATTCCATTCCACCATTGCCCATTCGGCTCTTGATGAAGCTGTCCAAGAAGCCGGCCGCCGGCTTTCGGAAATTCATCCAAAACGACAACATCCAAATGATTTTCTCTGCATTGAATGGCAGCCGCTAAACCTGCGGGACCTGCACCAATAATGACAACATCATGGATCTGCATTTTATTTTTGTCCCTCCTGTTCCATGAACTCGGCATACGTTCTTGGCAATTCCCCTTCTTTTGATGGATCGAATGGGGAAGGCAGAACTTTTCCGCTTTCTATAACCATATTTTCTTGAATGGGCGTAAGACAAGCGCGAACATTTGATTCTCCATTCACAGTTACACGACATTCATAACAATGGCCGATATTGCAATAAATTCCCCGAGGGTTTCCAGACTCTTCGTGTTTGCGCAGCGTACGGATTCCATGTGCCAAGAGAGCGGATGCAATCGTATCGTTTTCAAATCCTTCATATGTGTTGCCATCAAATACAAAGCGTACTTTTTTCTTTTGGTCCAATTGGCCCAGCACAGGATGATGAACAATTCTATTGGTCATCTTTTGCACCTCCCAAATCCGTTAAAGATATAGGTCTTACTGGAGGAGCAACCTTTAGTGGAAGCGCATCAGTCGGGTTCTCCTTTGTAATATTCGTTAATACTTTATCAATAGCCGGGCGGCAAGTCCGCCCGCCGCAAAATCCCATCCCGGCCCTTGTCCGTAATTTGATTTCACGTGCAGAGCTTTTATATTTTTTGGCTGTTTCTTCTAAATCTTTTAAAGTTATTTCTTCGCATCGGCATATAATGGTGTCTTTCATAATAAAACTCCTCACTAGTTTTATAAATGTAAAAATTGCTATACTATGTGACCCAAATCTTTGGTTCTCATCCTTTTCGGTCACGTAGAACTACTCTATGTGACCCAAATCTTTGGTTCTCATCCTTTTCGGTCACGTAGAACTACTCTATGTGACCCAAATCATCGGTTCCCATCCTTATCGGTCACGTAGAACTACTCTATGTGACTCAAATTATCGGTTCTCATCCTTTTCGGTCACGTAGAACCACTCTATGTGACCCAAATCATCGGTTCTCATCCTTATCGGTCACGTAGAACTACTCTATGTGACCCAAATCTTTGGTTCTCATCCTTTTTGGTCACGTAGAACTACTCTATGTGACCCAAATCATCGGTTCTCATCCTTATCGGTCACGTAGAACTACTCTATGTGACCCAAATCATCGGTTCTCATCCTTATCGGTCACATAGAACCACTCTACGTGACCCAAATCATCGGTTCTCATCCTTTTTGGTCACGTAGAACTACTCTATGTGACCCAAATCATCGGTTCTCACTCTTTTCGGTCACGTAGAACCACTCTATGTGACCCAAATCTTTGGTTCTCATCCTTATCGGTCACGTAGAACTACTCTATGTGACCCAAATCATCGGTTCTCATCCTTATCGGTCACATA
>NZ_JBFEGN010000003.1:0-136140 GCF_047228825.1 Siminovitchia jepli | reverse complement strand
CGTTATTCATCTTAATTGAACCGCCGTATACTGAACGGTACGTACGGTGGCGTGAGAGGTCGGGGGCTAGTCACCCCCTCCTACTCGATTTTTGTGCGTCTTTCCGAACAGGTTATCCACCCACTGTTCCGCTTCTTTCCAATGATGGACGCGGATGACCTGTTTTGGTGCCGGCTTTCGATTGTATGGTGTGTCAAATAGGATGACCGGAATGTCGAGCTCTTCCGAAATCGCCACGGCATTATCGTGTTTGTCTTCAAAAAACATGTCCACGTGATGTTTTTTTGCCGTGGAAACTTTATCATGAGTCCCGATCAATTCAATATGGTGGTAATCCAGCTCATGCTTTTGAAACCATTGTTCCGTCACATCCAGCAATGTGTTTTGCCTGGCACTGATAAAATAAAGCTCATGCTGTTTTACCCATTTTTTCAAAACTTGCCTGGCTCCTGCGGCAATGGGGGATTCCTTGTAAATTAACGGTTCCGTTTGGACGAACCATTGGTAAATCGCTTCCTTCGGCAGGTCGAGACATTCCGTCAACTCGTATTCAGTCAGATCTTCCAGCGTAATATTCAAGTTAAAAGACTTGTTAATAAATGGGATCAGGGATGTAGGGCATGTAACTGTACCGTCTATGTCAATTCCTAATCGTTTTTGCATCGGTATAAAAAACTCCCTTATGCTTTCCTTTTATCCACCTTATTGTACCATATTTCCCGACTATTTATAAAATGATTGGCAATCATTGCCATTATGAAAGGACGGGGCCCTGTACACAATATACATACTGAATAGAAGAGGGGGAAAGTGTATGTCTGAACATAAGCCGAAAAATGATAATCATGGAGGAAAAGAAACAAAGGATCTCACTGATGAACAACAGGAAGAGACAGCCGCCGAGCTGGTGCCGGATTTTACAGTGGAGGAATCGAATCGGGCAAATGAAGGATTTTCACCCCGGATGATCGCCTATACATCCCTGGCTTTGGGAATTGTATCACTTTTTGTCCTGCCGGGCATCCTTGGCATCGCCGGGGCGCTGCTGTCCATTCCTGCGATGATCCGGGGGGAGAAGCTCATTGGAGGCTGGGCGGTTTCGATCGCCGCTTTTTCCCTGTTTCTCCATTATTTCTTCTTGCCTTTTATATAGACAAAAAGCACGGTCTCCCGTGCTTTTTATACTTTTTGGATTTCGTCTTTTTTAGCTTCTTCCGCCTGCTTTTTGAAATATTCTTCGGCCATGATGTCGATTTCTTTTTTCAGTTCTTCCACCATCGTTTCCTCGGGCACTTTGCGTACGGTTTTCCCTTTTTTAAACAGCAAGCCTTCACCGCGGGCACCGGCGATTCCGATATCAGCCTCACGGGCTTCACCAGGTCCGTTTACCGCACAGCCCAGAACAGAGATTTTCAGCGGGGCCTTGATTTTTTGAATGTATTCTTCCACTTCATTGGCGATGCTGATGAGGTCAATTTCGATTCTTCCGCACGTTGGGCAGGAAACAAGCGTTGCCGCATTGGAAATAAGGCCGAACGCTTTCAGCAATTCTCTGGCCACTTTTACTTCTTCAACCGGGTCTGCGCTCAAAGAAATGCGCATGGTATTGCCTATCCCCCTGCTTAAAATCGCTCCGAGTCCGGCTGCACTCTTGACTGTTCCGGCGAACAAAGTTCCGCTTTCTGTAATCCCGAGATGCAGCGGATAGTCAAATGCCATGGCGGCTTTTTCATAAGCCTCAATGGCCAGGTTGACATCCGAAGCTTTTAACGAAACGATAATATCATGGAAATCGAGATCTTCCAGAATTTTTATATGATGCAAGGCGCTTTCGACCATACCATCGGCCGTAGGATAGCCGTATTTGTTTAGAATATGTCTTTCCAGGCTGCCGGCATTGACCCCGATGCGGATCGGAATCCCTTTTTCTTTCGCCGCTTTTACAACGGCTTCCACTTTTTCCCTTTTTCCGATATTTCCCGGGTTGATCCGGATTTTGTCCGCCCCGCCTTCGATTGCTTTTAAGGCAAGACGATAATCAAAATGGATATCCACGACAAGTGGAATATTAATTCGCTTTTTAATTTCCGGAATGGCATTTGCGGCTCTTTCGTCAGGGCAGGCGACCCTTACGATTTGGCATCCGGCTTCTTCGAGGCGGGCAATTTCTTTTACCGTTGCATCCACATCATGTGTTTTGGATGTTGTCATGCTTTGTATGATCACTTCGTTGCTTCCGCCGATTGTTAAATTGCCAACTTTTACCGGGCGGGTTTTGGATCGATGTATCATTGTACCCAAAGGTATTCTCTCCTTTTTAAAAATCGAGAGGGTATCTTCTCCCTCATCATGGTTACGTGAATATTGTATCAATCTTTTGGTGAAATTGACAACACAATGACTGTTCATTTATATACAGGGAATTTATATTTCTCGCCGACTTGAATCCGGTTTGGTTCAATCTGGCCGTTTAATTGCCGAAAATCTGTCACCATTTGTTCAATGGGCACCGTGAGGGGGCCATCATGTATATTTTCTTCAATGGAAAGCACAGTATCCCCGCGTTTCACTTCTTTGACCATAAAAGGGATCTCCGGCTGATGATCCTTGTTCCTGTCGATTTCAGCGACAGCGGTGGCCGTTGAAATGGGCAGTGTGCCCGTCGTCAAATCATAATAAATGCTGTAAATAATAATGAGTGCCGCAAAAATGGTCAAGATTTTTTTCAACAGCAATCCCCCCTCTTCATATCGCTTGTCCCATCTATATGAAGAGATGCCGGGAAATATGCCAAAGCTTACTTTATTTTCCTCAATTTTGGAATTGGGCCCAGGTAACGGAAACATTGCCAAAATGTCAAAAAAGTTATTGAATGAAAGTATTGGGTTGAAAATAAGGAGGGGAATAAAACTGATGGAATGGGTCTTCTGGTCCGTTATTGTTTTGTTGATATTATTGGCCTTTGCCGGACTGATTTTTCCGGTTATCCCGGGTGTGGCCTTATTATTTGCCTCATTTGTCCTTTACGGTCTGTTTTTTTCATTTGAGCCTTTTCATCCGCTGTTTTGGATAATCCAAACTTTATTTGTACTTTTAATATTGTTTGCAGATTATTGGGCCAACCTGTACGGAGTCAAAAAATTTGGCGGATCAAAAGCAGGGGTTTGGGGAAGCACCATCGGCTTGCTGGTCGGACCGTTTGTCATTCCGGTGGCGGGAATATTACTTGGGCCTTTTATCGGCGCAGTTGCAGGGGAGTTGATCGTTCACCGAACGGACTTGAAACAAGCGGTTAAAATAGGTATTGGATCCGTAGCAGGCTTTATTGGAAGTACCATCGTGAAAGGTTTCATTCAAACGATTATGGTTGTGTATTTTCTTGTTCTTGTGTTGTAGGCAACATAAAAACCTGCCATATGCTGTGAAAGCAAGCGAAATATTTGAATGCGGTAACAAAGTTTGATACTCTTAGGTTGTAAAAACCGGGATCATTGAACGGTTCCCAATAAATTACATAGGAGGAGATTCATATGGCATATGAATTGCCGCAATTACCTTATGCATACGATGCATTGGAGCCTCATATTGATAAGGAAACAATGAACATTCACCACACGAAGCACCATAACACATATGTTACAAACTTAAATAAGGCAGTGGAAGGAAACAGTGACTTGGCCAGCAAATCTGTTGAAGAGCTCATCTCCAACCTGGATGCGGTTCCCGAGTCAATCAGAACGGCTGTCCGCAATAACGGAGGAGGGCACGCGAACCACTCCCTTTTCTGGAAATTGCTTTCTCCTGAAGGAGGCGGCGAGCCAAGCGGCGGGCTGAAAAGCGCCATTGAAAGCAAATTTGGCAGCTTTGACAAGTTCAAGGAGCAATTTGAAGCAGCAGGAGCAGGACGTTTCGGTTCCGGCTGGGCATGGCTTGTTGTGAACAATGGGGAACTGGAAATCATGAGTACACCAAACCAGGACAGCCCATTGATGGAAGGCAAAAAACCGATTTTGGGCCTTGACGTTTGGGAGCATGCCTACTACCTTAAATATCAAAACCGCCGTCCGGATTACATGAAAGCGTTCTGGAATGTTGTCAATTGGAACGAAGTTGAAAAACTTTACAATGAAGCAAAATAATTTTGCAAACAATAAACGAATTGCCTGATTCCGGGTGATTCGTTTTTTTATTCGACAAAATTCGGGAAATTTCGGGGGGGTGACAGGCACCTTGCATAAAACTCGCCTTTTTACAAAAAATAGGGGTGAAAAGGGGAGTAATGTCATGTTGAAGCTGAAAAGATTATTTGGCGATGCAGAGGTGCCGAAGGATTTAGCATTGCTTCTCTTTATTGGCGGTCTTTATTCTTTAAGCATTGCCCTGTCCAATACGTTCGTCAATATTTTTTTATGGAAGCAGTCAGGAAAGTTTTTGGATATTGGCATTTATAACTTGGCCATCGTTGTTTTCCAGCCATTAACGTTTATATTGGCCGGAAGGTGGGCTAAAAAAATTGACAGAGTCATCGTCCTCCGGATCGGCGTTATTTTTTTGGCTCTTTTTTTTATGGTTGTCCTTTTCTGGGGAAAAGGGGCAGACCGCCATCTCGTGATGCTTGGAAGTTTGCTTGGAATCGGCTACGGATTTTACTGGCTTGCTTTTAATGTGTTAACTTTTGAAATTACCGAACCGGAAACGAGGGATTTTTTTAACGGTTTCCTCGGGACGCTTTCATCTGCCGGCGGGGTGATCGGTCCCATTTCGGCAGGGTTTATGATTACGAGGTTTGAATCCAATGCGGGGTATACCCTCATTTTTGCCATATCGCTTGCGCTGTTTGCCCTGGCCGTGGTTCTCAGTTTTTTTATTAAACGCCGGCCGGCAAGGGGCGTCTACTGTTTTTTCCGGGTGATGGCCGAAAGAAAAAATAACATCAATTGGCGTTACGTCACAAATGCCCACTTCCTTCAAGGGCTGCGGGACGGGACATTTGTTTTTATTATTTCCGTTTTTGTATTTATTGCAACGAAAAGTGAGCTGGCGCTCGGAACATTTGGCCTCATTAATTCGGGAATCTCCTTCATTTCCTATACCCTGGCCGGCCGCTTTATTCGCAATAGCTTCAGGAAAAAAGCGATGCTCATTGGCGGACTGATTTTATATGGAGCCATCTTTTTAATCATTTTCAACTTTTCTTACCCGCGGCTGCTTATATATGCTGCTGTCATAGCGATTGCCTATCCGATGATGCTCGTTCCTTATTTTTCGATGACGTATGATGTCATCGGGAAAAGCTGGAAAGCGGCTGAAATGAGAATTGAATATGTCGTTGTCAAAGAGGTTTTCTTAAATTCCGGCCGAATTGTCTCTGTTCTTTCTTTTATGGCGGCCGTTGCCTTTTTTAATGATGAAAAAAGCATTCCCATCTTGCTTCTTTTCATCGGGACCGGCCATGGCCTTGCTGCTCTTATCATGCAACATGTAAAATTGCCCCATTCCATGGAATCATGATTCGCTGTAGAAATAAATTCGTTTTTCTTTTACAATAAAGATACGGAAGATGGGGAAAGGGCTGGAAGAATTGAATACCAAAAAAGAAAAAAAGAAAAACCATGTATCATTCAGAATGAACATGCTGTTTTTTATCGTCTTTGTGTTATTTTCACTGTTAATACTGCGGCTTGGTGTCATCCAAATCGTATATGGTGAAGATGCCAAAAGGAAAATTGAACGGACAGAAGACGTAACGGTCAGCTATTCGGTGCCGCGGGGAAAAATATATGACCGGAATTACAATCTTGTTGTGGACAATGAGCCAAGAAGGGCCATTACATATACGATCCCAAATAAATCCGACCAGGAAGAAACGCTTAAAGTGGCCGAAAGGCTTGCAAAAATGATCGACAAAGATACGGACAAAATTACAGAACGCGACAAAATTGATTTCTGGATCTTGAAAAATCGTGATAAAGCTTTGGCAAAAGTGACCAAGAAAGAGCGGGAAAAACTGAAGGGCAAAGATGACGAGTTATATAAGCTTCAAAGGGAACGCGTTACGGAACAGGATTTGGCTTCGCTCACGGATGATGATCTGGAAGTATTGGCGATCTACCGTGAACTGACGGGCGGTTATGCGCTGACGCAGCAAATGGTCAAAAATGAAGATGTGTCACTGGAAGAGTTTGCACGGGTGAACGAACATCTGCCGATGCTTCCCGGCATCGATACGACAACAGACTGGGAAAGAAAATACACGTACGATGAAACGCTCCGCTCCATTTTGGGCGGGGTGGCAGACGGGCTGCCGCTTGAGAAGATCGATTATTACATGTCCCGCGGATACAGCCGGAATGACCGTGTCGGCAAAAGCTATATCGAACTTCAGTATGAAGATGTGCTGCGGGGCCAAAAAGAGAAGGTGAAAAATGTAACCCGTTCAGGCTCCGTTTTGGAGACAAAACTCATCTCCGAAGGAGAACGCGGAAAAGATCTCATATTGACCATCAATATGGACTTGCAGAAGGAAGTCGATAAAATTCTCGAAGAAGAGATCCGCAAAACGAAAGCCCGGGGCGGAACGGGACTTTTGGATCGGGCATTCGCCGTTATGATGGACCCGCACACAGGGGAGATCCTGGCCATGTCGGGCAAACAATATGCCTACGATGAAGAAGAAAAAAGATATAAATTTTCCGACTTTGCGGCCGGGAATTTTACGACCTCTTATGTAGTCGGCTCGGCCGTTAAAGGAGCGACAGTGTTGACCGGCTTCATGACAGGCGTCAACCATCCGGATAAATGGATAACGGATGAGCCTCTGCATATAAAAGGCACGCAGGCAAAAAGTTCCCACTTTAACAGAGGCGGGTACGTTCCCGTCAATGATTACATGGCTTTGGTCCGCTCTTCGAACGTATATATGTATAAAACGGCCATCGCCATCGGGGATGGCCAATACCGCAGGGGACAGTCGTTGATCATTAATAAGGAAAAAGCCTTTCGGGTGATGAGGGAGCATTTCAGCCAGTTCGGCCTGGGCATCCGAACCGGAATCGATTTGCCCGGCGAGCAAATCGGGTTCCGTGGCGATGCTGCGCTTGCGGATGCCGGGAATGTGCTGGACTATGCCATTGGTCAATTCGATTCTTATACACCGCTGCAAATGGTCCAATACGTATCAACCATCGCCAATGGCGGTTACCGGATCCAGCCCCATGTTGTCAAGGAAATCAGGGACCCCGCAGACGGCAAGGAAGAGATGGGTTCAGTCGCAAAAGAAATGGAACCTAAAGTGTTAAATCGGATCAATGCGCCGGAAGAATGGATTAATAGAGTTCAGCGCGGCTTCCGCGGCGTATTTACCGAACCGCTTGGAACCGGAAGGTCATTCGCGGGAGAACCGTACCGTCCGGCCGGCAAAACCGGCACAGCGGAAACAGTGGACCGGGGCACGAAAGTATGGAATTTGTCGCTTGTCGCGTACGCTCCTTATGATAATCCGGAAGTCGCCGTGGCCATCGTTGTCCCATCAGCCTACTATGTTGGGGCAACCCCAAATAACGTCAACATGGACATCGGAAAAAGGGTGCTAAGGGCGTATTTCGATTTAAAAAATGGAAAAAAGAAAGAAAAATAAGCAAAAAGCAGATCGCCGATCTGCTTTTTCCATGTTTCCAGCTATTGATCTTTTTGTCCGGTGATGATGTTCGCCATTGTCTTCATATCCATGTTGCTGGTCAGCTCATATTCCCCAATTTGGATGAGGTGCTGCATTTTGTTTTTGGCAAGATATGCGTTCATGTCATCCGCTTTTTTGATAAGCCCGGCTCGTGCCAATTGTTCGCTTACATCTTTTGATGTCATGCCGCCGTCAATGTTTAAGTAAAGGACCGTTACACGTTTCTCTTTGTTCGCGGGCGTTTTTTCAAGCTGGTCCTCATATTTTTCCTTCCATTCCTCCGCATCTTTTATGAGCTTGTCATAATCCGCCCGTTTTATTTCCACATACCCGGCTTTTGGCCGCGGTTTTGTTTCTTCCATTGTCATTTGCTTCACCATCATCAATACGACGGCACAAACAAAAAGAATAGCGGCGATTTTTCTCAAGGCTTTCCTACCCATGATGGAATCCTCCGGCTGCCTTGGCGGACTCAATAATTTGTTGCACCGTTTTTGTGGAAAGCGACGATTGCCTGGATATTTGTTCAAGGCTGACTCCCCGCTCGTACAGGGCGAGCACCTGGTTTTTTAAAATTTCATTGACGTTGGGAAGGATGGCAGCACCTGATGTTCTGGATGCAGCCATGTCAACCATGCCTTTCTCCATGAGCAGTTCTTCCTCCAGAATGCTGATCCTTTTTTTCATATTCTGGCTTTCTTTGAACAAGGTCATTGTCAACTCTTCCATTTCCCTTTCCAACTGCTTCGCAGGGTCTTTTTGTAAAAATGATAAAATGAAACATAAGGCTGATGCACCCAATAAAATCAGAATGGCAATATCCATGATTCACCTCGAAATTCGTACTTCTCTTTTTTTATATCACAGAAAGTCAAATTCGGCTACAATTCTACAAATTTTGCAGCGGCCGTTTTAGATTCCGGACTGGAATTCACCGGTAAAAAGTGATATTATATAAAAGTCCTGTAATGGTGTACAATGCGAGAAGTTTGGAGGGAATGACAGTCATGCGTGTGAATATTACATTGGCTTGCACAGAATGCAATGAGCGTAATTATATTTCAACCAAAAATAAACGCAATAATCCTGACCGCCTTGAGTTAAAAAAATACTGCCCAAGAGAAAAAAGGGTTACATTGCATCGTGAAACCAAATAACATGCGAAAGAGCCAGGACACGGCGTACGCCGGCAGTGCTGGCTTTTTCTATATCCAGGGGGTGTTTGTTTGGATAAAAAATCGCTCAGAAAATGGATGGGAGAAGAACTTCAGGGGATCAATCGACTCCATTATGAACAAATGTCTTATGTAATCGGGAAATCATTGGCTCAAACGGAGGAATGGGAAGAAGCGAAAACGGTTGCGCTGACGGTTTCCAGATTTCCCGAAGTCGATACGTGGCAGTTGATTCGCAAAGGCTGGGAACAATCCAAAAAAATGGCTGTCCCCAAATGCCATCCAACAACAAAACAAATGACATTTCGGCAAATCCGGTCATTTACCGACCTGGAACATTCGTTTTTTGGCTTGTTCGAACCGAAAGAACATGAGACGGAAATGGTACCCAAAGAAAAAATTGATTTGGTCATCGTTCCGGGACTGCTGTATAATAGGTACGGATTTCGCATTGGATTTGGCGGCGGTTATTATGACCGTTTTTTACAAGATTACCGGGGGCAGACGATTTCGCTCGCTTTTTCACGCCAGCTTATCGAGTACTTGCCGCATGAGGAACATGATATGCCGGTAGGAAAAATTGTAACGGAAAAAGAAATCATCCGCACTTAACATGAGAAAATGAATAAACCCTCCCGATCGTTGCAAAATAGGAACAGGAGGGATCGAGATGAAAAAATTAATGACGAACATTTTATTGGCTGCAGCCATTTCACTTGCATTTAAATGGCGCTATAAACTTTTAAACGCCATTCTCGGCAACGATTCGATCAGAAAAATGAGTGTCCGGGCGGCGATGAATATCCCCGGAGTCAAGGAGCGTTTGATTCAGGGCGCATTTCGAAAGTAGATCTTCCCGACCTGGCTGCGGGTCTTTTTTTATTGGGGGAGTTTGCCTGGATTCCGCGCAGGATATGTTCATTGCTTTACTTTTCCGTATCCATTTGGCTATATTAAGGTTGACAGAAAACGGCATGGAGCCGCAGAAAGCGGGGCAGCAGAATTGGCGGAACGCGAACAATGGTTGTTTTGGCGCCTGGCTCAAATCTTTATGCAGGATATGGATTATCGGCTTGTCCGCTTGAATGAAGCGGAAAATGAGGTTTGGCTTGAGTCGGCGCGCAATCAAAATATACATATGATCCGTCTGACTTCCTTGAACCTCGACTGGTCCAATTGGTTGAAACGCGATATTGAATGGGCAGGGGATCAGGCTGAAAGCTTGCGGAAGCATTTATTCAAAAAAGAATGGCATGTACTGAACATCTATGTGACAGAACATCCGCCAGTCGATGATTATGAATGGATCATCGAACAGCCTTATACGACCGGAAGTGGGAAAACAAAAGTTGAAACGCTTATTTTGGCACGGGAAACTGCAGAGCATGCCTTTGTCCGGATGGCAGCACTTCTGAAGCGGGATGTCCCGCTGCCCGAAATGAGCTTTCACGCATTGGGACATCATTCCCTGAAGGAAGAAGTCATCCGCCATGCCCGGGAACAGGAGAAGGAAGAAAGGGCCCTGTTTGAGTATGGCAAGCCTTTTTTCACGTACGTTTTTATGGCTGTCCAAATCTTCATGTTTATGCTTGTTGAGGTGCAGGGCGGGAGCACGAATGTTGAAACGCTTATTCAATTCGGGGCCAAATACAACCCGTTAATCCTTGCGGGGGAATGGTGGCGCTTTTTTACGCCGATCTTTCTTCATATCGGGCTTTTGCATTTGTTGATGAACACTTTGGCGCTCTATTATTTGGGAACGACTGTTGAAAGAATGTTTGGGCGCCTGCGATTTTTATGGATTTATCTTTTCTCGGGATTTGCCGGCTCTGTTGCCAGCTTTCTTTTTACGGATAATCTCTCGGCAGGGGCGAGCGGGGCCATTTTTGGCTGTTTTGGGGCACTTTTATATATTGGCGTGATGAATACACAGCTTTTCTTCAGGACAATTGGCACCAATGTCCTTTTCCTGATCGGGATAAACCTTGTCTTCGGATTTACAGTCCCTGGCATCGATAATGCAGGGCATATCGGCGGGCTCGCCGGCGGCTTTCTGGCAACGGGGATGGTCCATTTTCCGGGGAAAAGAAAGTGGGGCACGCAAATATTGTTTTTGCTTGCGGGCGCGGCTGCAGTCACGTTTGCCTTATACGGCGGCTATCATGCCGACCGTCCGGATGTGATCAATGCCCGGGCGCAGCAGCAAATCGAAAACAGCGAATTCGAATCAGCTTATCACATGTTATCACAGTTGGTTTCAGAGGGAAAAGGAGACGCGGTGACCTATTTCCGGCTTGCATACACGGAAATACAGCTTCATCAAAGGGAGGAAGCCAAGAAACATTTGCAAAAGGCCATTGAGATGGAGCCTGGCTTCCCTGAAGCACATTTTAATTTGGCCGTGCTTTATTACGATGAGGGCAGACTGGATCTTGCAAAAGAGCATGCTGCGAAAGCCGAAAAGATGGCAGATAAAAAAATGTATCAGGAATTTATGGATAAATTGAAGGGGCAATAGGTGGTTTGAGTGAAATCTGCTTTAGATGTACAGCAATTGTTAAAGAGGTTTGGTATTTTTGTTTATTTGGGTGATAGAGAAGCCGAATTGCAGTTGATGGAAGAAGAGGTCAGGGAGATATACGCGGCCGGACTCATTACACCGCAAGATTTTCGGGAAGCGATGATCATAATAAAAAGCGAGCTGAATAAATATAAAAGCGGCCATTAAAAGATTCAATTGGGAAAAAGGGGGTTTCAAACCTCGTTCATTTATGCCAAAACAGTTATTTGTTCACGGGAGGAAAGTTGGATTTTTCGTATTTTCGTGTAAAAAATGCAACTTTTTATGCTTCAAAACGTCTAATAATAAGGCAAAGAGCATACGTTGGCTAAATGGGCAGGCCTCTTTCCCGGAAAGTCCAAAGTTGATTTTTTAAAAGAATCATATTATGATAAACCGTAGTTTCTTTTTCAATTTGCAATAAAATGGAAACACAGGTGGATCTGCTTGAGAAGCAAACAGGAGGTCATGATGATGAGCAGGCTTAAATTTGAAAAGCTCTCCATTCCGGCAGCAGCGGCCATAATGCTCTGGCTAAAAACATACATCGTTTACAAAACAAGTTTTAACATTAAAATCGAGAACTTGATGCAGGAGCTTATTTTATTCATCAATCCTTTAAGCTTTTTGCTGTTTGCTTTTGGTATTGCATTCTTTTTTAATAAGGAGAAAAATAGAAACCGGTATGTAATGGCCACAAGCATCATCCTGGGATTTATTTTATATGCCAATATTGCATTTTACAGATTTTTCACAGATTTCATCACGTTGCCTGTTTTGTTCCAGACGAGCAACTTTGCCGACCTGGGGGACAGCGCACTTACCGAAATTCATTGGTATGACATCATTTACTTTATGGATGTCTTTGTTTTGGGCGCGTTAATGAAATATAAACGCAAGGTGAAAGAATTCGTGCCGGTTAAGAAAATGAACCGCCGTGCATATTTTCTTGTTGCCTTCGCGCTGCTATTTTTAAATATCGGTCTGGCGGAAACGGAGCGGCCGCAGCTTTTAACGAGAACGTTTGACAGGGAAATGCTTGTTAAAAACCTCGGAACATACAATTATCATTTATATGACATATTTCTTCAATCCAAATCATCGGCACAAAGGGCGATGGCAGACGGCAGTGAACTTGTTGACATCGACAACTATGTCCGTGCCAATTACGTCAAACCGGACAAAGACATGTTCGGCATTGCCAAGGACCGCAATTTAATTGTGGTTTCTTTGGAGTCTGTGCAATCGTTTGTGATTAACAACGATGTATACGGGGAAGAAATTACGCCGTTTTTAAACAGCTTTATTAAGGACAGCTATTACTTTGACAATTTTTATCATCAAACGGGGCAGGGGAAAACTTCCGATTCGGAGTTTTTGCTTGAAAACTCGCTTTATCCGTTGAATCGCGGAGCCGTATTTTTCACGCATTCCGGAAATGAATATGATTCCATGGCCGAAAATTTAGGTAATAAAGGTTATTACACATCAACCATGCATGCGAATAACAAAAGCTTTTGGAACCGGGACATCATGTATAAAGCAATTGGTTACGATCATTTTTATTCGGCAACGGATTATAACATCACACCGGACATTTCTGTAGGGTGGGGAATGAAAGATATTCCATTTTTCGAGCAGTCTGTTGACTTGATGAAAGAAATGCCAAAACCGTTCTATACGAAAATGATCACATTAACGAACCATCATCCTTTCAGGCTTGATGAAGAAGACAAATTTATTCCCGAGTATGATTCGAAAAGCGGAACGTTAAACCGTTATTTCCAAACAGTCCGGTATACCGACGAGGCGGTTAAACACTTCATTCAAAAATTAAAAGATGAAGGCCTGTATGAAAATTCCATTATCGTCATGTATGGCGACCATTACGGCATTTCAGAAAATCATAATGAGGCGATGGGCCAATACCTTGGCAAAGAAGTAACGCCATTTGTCAGTGCGCAATTGCAACGCGTTCCGTTGATCATTCATATACCGGGCGTGACGGATCATGGAAAAGGAAAAACGATCCCCAAAGTGGGCGGCCAAATCGACTTGAAGCCAACGGTCCTTCATTTACTTGGAGTCGATACGAAAAATAGCATTCAATTCGGTGAAGATCTGTTTTCCAAAGATCACCATGATTTTGCCGTTTTCCGTGACGGACGGTTTGTCACAAAAGATTATGTTTATACGGATAATACATGTTATTCGAAAGAAACGGAGCAGCCTGTTGATGGATCTTTCTGTGATCCATACAAAGAGAAAGCCCGTACGGAGCTCAGTTATTCGGATAAGATCATATACGGGGATTTGCTCAGATTTTATGAATCAGCAGAGTATCGGAGCGATTTGATGGATAAGAAATAAGAAAAAGCCGCTATCCTTCTTACAAAGCTGGAGCTAGACAAAGAAAAGCTTTTTAGCAAGTTATACCTTCTTTACTTGTAAAAAAACCGCAGTGATCACTGCGGTTTTTTGGGTTCCCTCTTTTTGCCCGTTCAAGCGCGGATTTGAATGTCCGGCTCGTGTTTCTTATCATTATTGTTCAAAATACGAAAAAAAGAAAACCCGATGCCCCCCTATTGGCAGGCATCGGGTTTTCATGACGGAAAACCTGATTTGATAATGGTCATGATGGAAAAGAATCCGAACACTCCGGCCGTTCCCAGTGCGAAAATAAACCCTAGTACGTTTCTGTTTTTTAAAGAGCTGATCAAGCCAAACACGGCAAGAATCGCAACCAGGCTGAAAATGATTACTGTACCCATTTATTCAGAACTCCCTTCTGATGATGATAAGGAAAAGTCTATGTATGAGGCCACCACTCTTTATATTTTAAAGCTTTTTCAAGCGCTTGTCGAGTTTCAAAAGTGACACTTCCTTGACTCATTAAGTATCATGCCCGCACCTGATCCAACTAAACGTTAACCTTTTATTTTTTCCTCCTTTTCATGGTAAACTTGAAAAGAGAATATGGAAAGGAGCTTGCAAATGAATTTGAAGCAAATACCCGTGGGACCGCTGCAGGCAAATTGTTATTTCCTTTTTAATGAAGAAAAAAAGTGCATTATTTTTGATCCGGGATTTGAGGGGAAGCGTCTCCTTGACTTCATTGAACAAGAAGGGCTTAACCCCATTGCCATTCTTTTGACACATGCTCATTTTGATCATATTGGCGCCGTGGAAGACGTAAGGGACCATTGGAACATTCCAGTTTACATTCATGAATTGGAGAAGGATTGGTTATTGGATCCTTCATTCAACGGATCTGCCCACTATCCAATGGAACCGATTTCCGGAAATCCCGCAGACCATCTTTTTACAAAAGAGGAGAAGGTGGAAATCGGCCCATTTACGTTGGAGCTGTTGGAAACCCCGGGCCATTCCCCCGGAAGCCTCTCTTATTACATAAGGGAAATGAACGCTGTTTTTTCCGGAGACGCTCTTTTTTCCAGCGGAATCGGGAGAACGGATTTGCCGGGCGGAGACCATGCCACATTAATCGAAAGCATTCATCAAAAGCTGTTCACTTTGCCCGATGATACGGTTGTTTTTCCCGGCCACGGCTTATCGACCACAATCGGGACGGAAAAAACAAGCAATCCATTTCTTGTTTAGAGACAAAAAAGAAAGCTTCCCATTTTTGGAAGCTTTTCTTTCAGATTAATTCAACCCTCCGCCGGGGGGCATGAGAAATAGGGTGTAGTATGTAAAACCAGCGAAAAATACTGTCAAGTATGCGCCGAACACATACATATACATCCGTTCCGTCAGGTTCAAATAGCCAAGCAATACAAAGAATCCTGTCTGGCCAAGAAAGAGTAATGCGGTTTTATCCATTCCACCAAGATAAAACATAATTGTAAAAATTCCAGTCCAAAAACCCAATACTCTGTACATGCGATCCATAAAGAATCCCTCCTTTGCAGCATGTAGTCCATCAATTCCTTATTATAAATGAAAAAGAATCCAAAAGTAAATATATTCGAAGCCCTGATTGTGTCTAATGCGTGATAAACGCATCTGCGAGATTAGTATACCCGTTTTTCGGGGTTTGAAAAATTTTTTTTTTATTAGAAGGAGAATGGGGGTTTATGTCGAATAAATGTATTAAACATAGTAAAGGTGGTGTTTTATGATTGATGACCGTAAAACGTACAGCCGACGAGCTCATTTCACAGGCGGCCAGGCTGGGCGTGACAGATGTGCACATTATTCCCCGGAGGAAAGATTACTTGGTCAAATTTCGCCTCCATGGCCATCTGATCCCGCGTAAACCGATTTCCTCCACAGCCGGAGAACGGCTCATTTCCCACTTGAAATTCATGGCCTCCATGGATATAAGTGAAAAGCGAAAACCGCAAAGCGGTGCATGGCAGACCCACAGTAACGGAAAGCAGATCTCGCTGCGAATTTCCACTCTCCCAACCGCCCTTTCCAAGGAAAGTTTGGTTATTCGGATTATCCCCCAACAACAATCATTTTCACTGGACAAAATATCCCTTTTTCCAAAGAGCGTTCAGCAGCTTTATTCAATGATGTCTTTATCACACGGAATGATCATTTTTACCGGTCCGACAGGCAGTGGAAAAACCACGACCATTTATGCATTGGCGGAATACAGTTTCAAAAAAGTGGCGAGAAATATGATTACTTTGGAAGATCCCGTAGAAAAACAGAACGATTCATTCCTGCAGGTACAGATAAATGAAAAAGCGGGCATTACTTACCATACAGGGCTGAAGGCGATTTTGCGCCATGATCCCGATATGATCTTTATCGGTGAGATTCGGGATGCCGAAACGGCCAGGATTGCCATTCGTGCTGCCATGACAGGCCATCTTGTCCTGACGAGCATGCATACAAGAAATGCAGAGGGAGCAGTTTACCGTCTGCTGGAATTCGGAGTGAAGCCGCTGGAAATTGACCAAACGGTTATCGGCGTGACGGCCCAGAGGCTTGTTTCCTTGTCATGCCCGTTTTGCAGGGGTGTTTGCTCCGAATTTTGCAGGCGGGACGGATTCCCGAAAAGGGCTGTTGTATTTGATTTAGTGCGTGGCCAACTGCTTCGGCAAATTATCCAGACCGCACAAAAAGGGGAGAGGGTGAGCCGGGCCAAAACATTGGAAAGCATGATTAGAAAGGGGATTGCACTTGGCTACATTTCTCAAGAGGAATATAATCGCTGGATCGTTGAAGAGAAGGGAGAAGTTGACCCTTAAAGAACAGGGGGTGTTTTTGACCCGTATCGCAGAAATGACGGATAAAGGGTTTACACTTGCCGAGTCGCTTGATTTTCTCGGCCGTATGCATGACAGGCATTTGTCAACATTTCAAAAGATGATAGATGGGCTGCAAAGCGGGGAGCCCATTCACCGTGTATTTCATCAACTGGGGTTTGACAGGCAGGCATGCTCACAGCTATTTTTTGCGGAAAAGCATGGTTTTATCACAACAGCCATGAAAGAATCCGGAAACTATTTGCTCAGGAAAGATGAGCAGCGAAAAAAGTTGTTCCGGCTGCTGCAGTATCCATTCATTTTATTGCTCATTTTGCTTCTCGTGGGTTTCCTCCTTCATCATCTCCTGTTGCCCCGTTTCCAATTGTTTTATGATTCGATGGATTATAAGCCCAATTTGGCATTAAAATGGTTTCTTCATATTATGCAAACTTTTCCCTACTATGTTACGTTTGCTTTCCTGATGGCAGGTTGTGTGTTTCTCGTAACTTCCCGCATACTCCACAGTAAGTCTGCGCTGGACAGGGCCTTGTTTTTTTCAGGTACTCCGTTTATCCACTCCTACTACAAACTGTACCAAACCATCTTTATTTCCAGAGAATGGAGCTTTTTATTAAAAAGCGGCTTTTCTATCAATGAAATCATTGAAATCATGTTGACTCAGCCCTTCCACCCTTTATTAAAAGAGTCTGCCGCAGAGATCAGAAGCATGCTGAAAACGGGTTATTCCTTTTCGGAAGCCCTCATCCACCTGGGATTTTTGGAAGAGGAAATGATTGAGATTGTTGCCCACGGCGAGAAGAACGGTAAACTGGACAGCGAGCTCCTTTTTTACAGCGAGTTTTGTTTGCTTAAACTGGAAGAAAAAACGATGAGAGTCTTCACCTTTTTGCAGCCTGTCATTTTCTTGCTGATTGGGCTGATCGTGATTGCCATTTACTTATCGATCTTTTTGCCGATGTTTCAAATCATCGATTCCATTTAGAAGGAGAGAGATTGCAGTGTTGAACTATTTAAAGAAAAATGAGAAAGGCTTTACGTTAATAGAAATGATGGTTGTTCTTTTGGTCATTACGGTGTTAATTCTTGTCGCGCTTCCGAATGCAGCCAAACATAGCTCCAACATTAATGACAAAGGATGTGATGCCCTCAGGCAAATGGTGCAGGGGCAGGTGGAGGCCTATCGGATGAAGCATCATGAAATTCCTACTTTTGCCAAGCTGGAAAGCGAGGGTTACGTAAAGAAAAAAGACAACACTTGCCCGAACGGCAAAACGTTAATAATAGAAAATGACGGGGAGGTGAAGGTATCGTCCAATTGACATGCGGGTTCTCCAATATGTTCGCTCTTTTAAAGGCTTTACTTTGCTCGAAATGCTCATCGTATTAGCCGTCATTTCGGTTATGCTTGCCATTGGAATGGCAGGCGTTAAACCGGTAACGGAATGGGTACAGAAACAAATGTTCATTACCCAATTGGAATCCGATTTATATCATGCCCATTCGTATGCCATCAATAGGAAGGAAACGATTGTTTTTCGATTTTTAAAGGAGCAAAACGAATATGAGGCGGCATCCGGCGGCCACACCATTATAAAAAGGGAGCTTCCGCCCTCCATCAAGATGACAGACGGCAACTTAACCCGTTTCCATATAACACCCGAAGGGACGATTTCACATTTTGGAACAGTCCATTTTCAGGTGGATGACAGTACCATACAACTGACCATTTATATAGGGAGGGGGAGGTTTATTGTTAAAAAATGAGAAGGGTTTTACTTTACTTGACGGAATCATCTCTTTCAGTCTTTTGCTCCTTGTCGCTTCCATGCTTTTTCCATTATTGTTTCGCATGCTCGATGCATTGAATGAAGGGAAAAAAGAATTGGCAGCCTATCGGTTGCTGTATGAACAAGTGGAGGAGTCAGTTCGGTTGAATGATTGGAGGGATAGACGGATGATCAGCAGGAATATCGAATATGAATTTACTTTCCAAGATCTTCGGGGAAAAAAGAAGGCGTGCGTAAGCTATGAAGGTAAAACGGCCTGTATGGAACAGTGAGTCGGGCTTCACGTTGCCGGAAGCGATTATGACGATGGCCATTTTCTGTTTGATCCTGTCCTTTATGCCGCTTATGTATCTTTCCTATTCCGCGGTGGAGAGAACCATTTCGACGGAGAAAGATTATGAATGGAATATTTTCCTTATCCAATTCCGGAGTGAATTATACAGCGCTGATGCTTGGCGGGTGGGATCCAACCAGCGAATTTTTTTGGAAAATAACGACATACCGATATCATATGAACGTTACGGAAAGGTCGTCAGAAGGCAGGTTCGTGATATGGGACACGAGATCGTTTTGCAAAATGTAGCGAGATTAACCTTTCGGGAGGAAAGTCCAAAGCTGTATATGATGGTGGAGTTTGCCGATGGTACGACAGAAGAAGCAGCCTTTTACCTGCCATTTGGAGGGGAGGATGAATAGATGGGAAATGAACGGGGGGCTGTTTTTCCATTGACATTAATGATTGTATTGATTGCCTTGTTGATTGCAAGCCAGACTGTGTTCATCTTTATGTCCCAGTACGGATATTTAACCGAGATTCGCAATTTTTATAAGCAGGAAGGGGAGCGTTTGCTGAATGAGCCGTTTCCGGAAGAGGAAGGCAGAGACACTAAAAATGGAGAAAAATGGCCATACTTTTTAGAAAAAGAAAGGCGGTCCGTTTATGTCGACTGACGATTATGTAAAATACATGACAGAAACGTTCATAAAACACTTGGAGCGGCCAAGATCGGAACGAAAAGATGCAAGAAAAAAGAGAAAAGAAGAAAAAGGCCCCTTCCTGTTTAATTGGTTTGGCCTCATTCCCTTTTCACTCATGATGCTGGTCAAGAAGGACAGGGGGGAATGATAGCCTGCAAATGGTACTCCTTTCGGAGATTAAGAAAAGCACAAGCGCCTTGCCCATCGACGTACAGACTGAGCTGAAATGTGGAAGACGGCCGCTTAGGGGCGACAAGCGCTGGAGGGCAATACAGCGAAGTCGTTCTTTGACTTCGTTGGATTGACCGAAGCGACCCCGAGCCCCTGCCGTCTGCAACTAGACAAAAGTGCCTCCGACGAGATAAAGGAAACACGAGGCTCAAGCAGCGGCGTCCTCGAAAAAGCTTACGCTTTTTCTTCGTGCGGGTGACGATGCTGTCGAACTACTTTTAATCCATTTTTCGGAGTACGCCCCTTTCAGTATGGTATAATGAAACATAACAGCAAAACGGCAGATGGAGAGGTGAAAAATGGAGAGTAAAGCCATTTTACAAGCAATCATGGAGTTGTCGGATCAATTAAAGGCTACGGAAGAAAAGGTAACCGGGCAATTAGAGTCGCTTGAAAACCGAATATCCTCTATTGAAAAAAGAATGGATTCGCTTGAGGATAGAATGGATTCGCTTGAGGGCAGAATTGATGCAGTTGAGCAAAAAATTGATGCAGTTGAGAAAAATTTAAGTGAAAAGATTGAGAGAGTGGATGCCAAAATCTCTGTTTTGGCAGATGAAATGGTGTCCACTAAGGCCGATGTTGTGATGCTGAAAAAGGCGAAATAAAACTGGCGGAAAAAACACAAAAAGTCGACGATCCTATATGGATTTGATCGGCTTTTTTATTTTCTAAAAAAATATTTAAAGAATTTTTGTAACGAACGCCCATTCCGAGAGTTATATAAGTAAAAGGGTGAAAAGAGATGGACTTTGAGGATATCTATCGGAAATACTTTCAAGAAGTTTATTTGTTTATTAAATCTTTAAGTCATGATGAGAGTATAGCTGAAGAAATTACGCAAGAGGCTATTTTTAAAGCGTTAAAGGCAATTCAAACATTCGATGGCTCCAAAGATATTCGAGCATGGCTTTTTACTATTGCCAAAAATACATATTTCTCGCATTACAGAAGAAAGAAAAAACAAATAGATTCGGATTTCATAGAAGAACCAATGACGGAAGTGCAAATTGTAAAGCATTTGATGAATGAGGAAGAGGCATTTATCGTTCATCAGTTTCTTCACTCTATGGATGAGCCATATAAAGAAGTCTTTTCACTACGCACTTTTGGCGAATTACCTTTTGAGAAAATAGGAAGACTTTTTGGGAAAAGCTCGGGTTGGGCAAGGGTAACTTTTTACAGAGCAAGGAAAAAAATTATTGAGTATATGGAGGAGATGAATCATGAAAGAGATTAAATGCACCATTATTCAAGATGTTTTGCCTCTTTATATGGACGAGGTAGTCAGTCAAGACACGAAAGAAATGGTAGACAGGCATTTAAAGCAGTGTGAAACATGTCAAAAGGAATATGAATCCATGAAACGCAAGCTTTATATTCCGGCAGAAAATAAAGACTCTCTTTTTGATAAGATCAGCAAAAAATGGCGTAAGAAAAAAGTGATGATTTCAATTGTTTCCGTTTTAGCAACAGCTATTACTTTATTAGGCGCGTTTGCGTATGTTTTTTATTATGAAAGGGTTATTCCATATTCGGGAAATCTAATTAAAATTGAAATGCAAAATGATCATCAATTGGTTTCTCATTATTATGGCGAAAGCTATGCTACTGTTCATGGAACGCATCCTTTTTCACTTGAAATTGATGGAGAGAAAAAGAATATAAGTTTTATTTTTTATACGAAAACATTTGCCGATTCTCCTACAAGAAATCTGATTAAAAATGAAAAAAATGATGAACAAGAATATATCTTTAAGCTTGCTGAAAGTGAAAAAATTGATGCTGTGTATTATGCAGATTATGATGTCGAAAAAATCGCTACTGGAAAAGAGTCTTGGGATTCAATTTTAAAACGTGCAGTATTGATTTGGGAGAAATAACATTTTTTTGCTATATACAATGGATGTAAGAGTTTAACACGCAATCATTTTAGACGATCGGTATTCATTATGAATTGGCCCGGCAGGCCAATGCCATTGCCCGCGCTATCGTTATTTCCCTGAAAACGGTCAAAGGAACGGGCCCCCATTGCCCGTGCTGGCGTTATTTCGCCGAAAACGGTCAAAGGGACGGGCTCCCATTGCCCGCGCTGGCACTATTTCCCTGAAAACGGTCAAAGAAACGGAATCCCATTACCGATCTTTTCGGGTATAGAATACGAATAGTCAAAAAAAGATGGAAGACCAATGACTGGACGCAATGGCTTTTTGTCAGATTTTAATGTTGCATTCAAAAGTTCATTTTATATAATTTCCATATTGAATCAATCGAGGAGATTTTGATTTCGAAACTGTACTAATGTTCAACTTGCACATCTTCCAATCCATTGATTGGCCTGCTGCATCTTCTTTGTGGCCGGGAACAGGACCTGCGGAATAGCTTTGGCAAATAAGAGCACCGCTAGCCGCAGTGTCATACCCTCTGTTCCTAACATCGAGCCATGAAAGATTCAAATTGGCGAGGCAAGGTAAAAAATGCCGCCGTTTACAATTTCAATATGAATTGCAGGTTCATATTGCTCAATCAGTGCTTTTTTCTCAATCTCGTACGTTTCCGGCTTTTCAACTTGATCGGCATAAAATTGGTCCAGAAGCTTTAAATCTTCTTCCTGCCTTTTTTTGGCCGCTTCGGCCCAAGAATGGTCACTGGCCGCAATGTCATTTGTGACAAATGTTTCAATCCTTTTTAAACCGCTGCCGGGTTTGATGATTGGGGATATCGTAAAACAATAGTCGGGTATTTTTGGGACGAGCCGGCGGCTTTGCATTTTTTCGATAAAATGGTCTACCAGCATGCCGTTGATCAAATGGAGCCCGAAGGACCTCAGGACATCCCGTTTCCTGTCGGAGCAGTATGATATTTTCATATTTACATTCAGCCACGGATAAAGCGGAACCGACTGAAAAGGAGGGGTATCGGGCTGTTCGTACAACCGGATATAGGCAGCCATTTTTTTGGCTGTCCGGAATAATTGGTGAAGGCGGGGTGCGCCGAAATGTATATATTCGCCCTTTATGCTCTCGGGGGCTTTTTCCTCATCTGTGATGAATGTCAGTTTTTCCGGATTGGGCGTTCCACCCGTCTTTTCCAAATATGTCCAATAAAATGGCCGGTTCATTAGCTCTTTGTCCATCTCTATCGTAAGCTGTACGGTTAAAAAACCGGGGCCGTTTTCCAGAATGGTACATTGCGTCGCATCAAAGAAGCTTTCAAGATATTGATGAATTTCTTGTTGAAGCATTATTTTCACGTTCCTCTCTAATGGAATCGGCAAACTCGATCAAGGCGGAAAGGTTGGCCATTTTCACCTTGAGCTCTCCTTCCGATTTCGAGTCCCTGAAAATATCCAGCATATGTTCCTCGATACTGCCGAACTCCAGCTTGGCCAAAATATCATCCAGTTCTCCGATTACGCGCTCAAAGAGCTTTATTTTTTTTGTAAGCAAATTGACAATGTGCTCTTCAATGGTATTTTTTACGGCAAAGTTATATATATATACATCTTCTTCCTGCCCGAGCCGGTGTACACGGCCGATTCTTTGTTCCAGGCGCATCGGATTCCATGGCAAGTCGAAATTGATGACCTGGTTGCAAAACTGCAAGTTGATCCCCTCTCCCCCGGCTTCGGTGGCGATGAGCACTTGGACGCGATTTTTGAACAACTCCCTCATCCAATCCTTTTTCCCGCGCTTAAAGCCGCCGCGAAACGGAACGGACTTAATCCCGTGCTGCTGCAAAAACCACTGCAAATATAATTGGGTGGCACGATATTCCGTAAAAATAATCACTTTATCATTGATTTTTTTGATCAGCTCGAGGGCTTTCAATGCCTTGGAGTTTTGCGATACGGCATCTATTTTCGTTTGCAGAAACTTTAGTTTTTCCACATATCCATCTGACGGGTTTTCATGTTTTTGCAGCATGTTTTTTAACGTTAAATAAACGGCTTCCCTGCTGCTGCATGCCTCCCGCTGCAACGTAATAATCGAAAAAGCATTTGCCGCATACTGTTCACCGGACTCCCTTAATATATCAATCCCGTTATATAGCTCGCGTTCTTCTTTGCTGAATTCAATCGGAATCGTTTCAACATGGCGCTTCGTCCATTCAATTCCGGTGTCGGCTCTTCTGTTCCGAATCATGACTTTATTTACCAGGCTTTTTAAATACTCATTTTCTTGCTTTGATAAATTTTTATTTTTATATTTCTCCAAAAAACTGTTTTGGCTCCCGAGATGCCCGGGTTTTAACAGGGAGACAAGGTAGAAAATCTCTTCGATTTTATTTTGTATCGGTGTTGCCGTAAGCAGCAGGCAAAATTTTTTCCGGAGAGATTGGACGAACTGATAATTTTTCGTTTTATGGTTTTTGAGCTTGTGAGCCTCATCGACAATGATGAAATCAAAAGACTGTTCGGAAATGATATCACAATGGGGACTTCGTTTTGCCGTATCAATCGATGAAACGATGCAGTCATATTGGCCCCATACATAGCTTTTCGTTGCCGGTACGGCGTGAATATGGAATTTTGAATTCAACTCGTATGTCCATTGGGAAACGAGAGAGGCGGGGACAAGGATTAATGCCCGTTTGACAAGGCCGCGAATCATGTATTCTTTTAAGATCAAGCCGGCCTCAATTGTTTTTCCAAGCCCCACTTCATCGGCCAAGATCGCTTTGCCGTGCATGTTTTCCACAACAACAGTGGCCGTTTCCAATTGATGGGGCAATAATGTTAGCTGGGGCAAATGATTCGGTGCAACAAGGCCCTCAAAGTCAGGAACGAGCAGATGCTTTTCAGCCATCAATGCGAGCTTGAACAATTGCTGATTGGCCCAGGGGCCATCCTGTTCGATTCGCTCCAGGAAACCCGGAAGCCATTGGCCATCAAATTGAATAGGTACTTTCATTGCGAATCTCCTCTCCTTTCTTTATATTTTTAAGGAAAATGTTTGAACAATTGGAGAAAGAATGGTACGATGTGTGTAACTAGCCAGTTTCACACATTTATAGTATAACCAGTCCCAAACAGAATATAGGCGAATGAAGACAAGAGGAGAGACCGAATGGATTGACGGCGCCGAAGGAGCAAGTACGAAACGTGCGAATCTCTCAGGCAAAAAGACTCTTGTTTGACGCAACTCTGGAGAGCGTTTTCTTTAAACAAGAAAACCACCAAAGAAGAAAGCCGATTTTAAAGCGGTCAAACTTTCAGGTCCCAAGACAGAGAACCTTTTCATAAGGCTTTTCTGTCTTTTTTTGTTGCCTGATGTTACATAAAAGATGACAAGGAGGAAGGACAATGGCAGGATTAAAACGAACGCCTTTGTATGCTTTGTACGAAAAATACGGGGCAAAGACGATTGATTTTGGCGGATGGGATCTTCCTGTCCAGTTTTCCAGCATCAAAGAAGAACACGAAGCCGTCAGAGAAAGAGCGGGCATCTTTGATGTTTCCCATATGGGGGAAATTCTGGTGACGGGCAAGGCAAGTGAATCGTTTCTTCAAAAGCTGATGACGAATGATTTGTCCAAACTAAAGAAGGGCGGAGCGCAGTATACGGCGATGTGTTATGAAGATGGCGGAGTCGTAGACGATTTGCTCATATATCGGCTGGATGAAGAAGATTATTTGCTGATCGTAAATGCCGCCAACACGGATAAAGATTTTGACTGGATGAAACAGCATAGGGTCGCAGATGTAGAAGTTGAAAATGTCTCGGACGAATATGCCTTGATTGCCATTCAGGGACCGAAAGCGGAGCGGATTTTGCAAAAAATTGTCAATAATGCGGATTTAAGCGCAATCAAATTTTTCAAATTCCAACAAAACGTAGATCTAAACGGAGCGAAAGCGCTTGTTTCCCGGACGGGGTACACGGGTGAAGACGGATTTGAAATTTACTGCAAACCGAAAGATTCCGTTCAAATATGGGAGGATTTGCTGGAAGCAGGCAAAGATGAGGGGATGATGCCTTGCGGGCTCGGTGCAAGGGATACGCTTCGTTTTGAGGCGTCTTTGCCGCTTTATGGACAGGAATTGTCCCCGGAAATTTCTCCTTTGGAAGCCGGCATCGGGTTTGCCGTAAAATTCAATAAAGAAGAAGACTTTATCGGAAAAGAAGCGCTGTCAAAACAGAAGGAAAACGGCATTTCAAGAAGGCTTGTGGGAATCGAAATGCTGGACCGGGGCATTCCGAGGCATGGCTACCCCGTTTTTTGCAATGATGAAGAAATCGGGTTCGTGACATCGGGAACACAATCTCCCACGTTGCAAAAAAATATCGGCCTTGCCCTGATTAAGGCCGAATATAGTGAAGCCGGGAAGGAACTGGAAGTGGCAGTGCGCAAAAAGCGCTTAAAAGCGAAAATCATCCAAACGCCATTTTATCAACGTCCAAAAAAATGAGGATGGGAGAGAAAAAGATGATCAAACATCGTTATTTGCCGATGACCGAAGAAGACAAAAACGAAATGCTCCAAACGATCGGGGTAGATTCAATCGAAGAATTGTTTTCGGATATACCCGAAAAAGTTCGATTCAAAGGGGAGTACAATATTAAAAAAGCTCAATCCGAACCCGGCCTGTTGAAGGAATTGTCGCGGCTTGCGGCCAAAAACGCGGATTTAAAACAGCATGTCTCCTTTTTGGGAGCCGGCGTGTACGACCATTACATCCCGACAATCGTTGACCATGTCATATCACGATCAGAATTTTACACGGCATACACGCCCTATCAGCCGGAAATTTCCCAAGGCGAGCTCCAGGCCATTTTTCAATTCCAAACCATGATCTGCGAACTGACGGGAATGGATGTTGCGAACTCTTCCGTGTATGATGGGGGAACGGCCCTTGCGGAAGCGGCGATGCTTGCTGCGGGGCAGACGAAAAGGAAAAAAGTCCTTGTTTCAAGGACGGTCCATCCCGAAGCCCGCGATGTATTAAAAACATATGCCAAAGGCCAGGCGGTCGAAGTCATAGAAGTTCCGAATAAAGACGGTTTGACAGACCTGGATGCGTTAAAAGCCGAGATAGACGAAGATGTAGCGGCTGTGATTGTCCAATACCCGAACTTCTTTGGCCAAATTGAGCCGCTTAAGGAAATCGAACCGCTCATCCATAACGCTAAAGGTTTGTTCATCGTTTCAAGCAACCCGCTTTCTTTAGGTGTTTTAACACCTCCGGGAACCATTGGTGCAGATATTGTTGTCGGTGATGCTCAGCCCTTTGGCATTCCTGCTTCTTTTGGCGGGCCGCACTGCGGCTACTTTGCCGTTGCGAAAAAGCTGATGAGAAAAGTTCCGGGAAGGCTTGTCGGCCAGACAACAGACGAAGACGGCAAAAGAGGTTTCGTTTTAACCCTGCAGGCGCGCGAGCAGCATATCCGCCGTGATAAAGCCACATCCAACATCTGTTCCAATCAGGCACTGAACGCCCTGGCCGCATCTGTAGCCATGACGGCACTCGGAAAAAAAGGCGTTAAAGAAATGGCTGTTCAAAATATTCAAAAAGCACATTACGCGAAAAATGTGTTTAAGGAAAACGGTTTTTCTATTCCATTTGACGGCCCCCATTTCAACGAGTTTATCGTAAAACTCCATCAGCCTGTCAGTGAAGTAAATAAAAAGCTTTTGGAAAAAGGGATCATCGGCGGCTATGATGTAAGCCGCGACTTTCCGGAGCTGAAAAATCATATGCTTGTCGCCGTAACAGAGCTGAGAACAAAAGAAGAGATCGATCACTTCGTAAAAGAATTGGGGGGATTATCATGAGTCAAGAGAACTTGCCTCTTATTTTTGAAATGTCGACACCGGGCCGCGTCGGATACAGCCTGCCGGAACTGGATGTTCCCGAGGTTGACGTCCATCAATATATCCCGTCGGATTATTTGCGGGAGGAAGAACCGGAACTCCCCGAAGTATCGGAATTGGACATTATCCGGCACTTTACAGAGCTGTCAAATCACAACCATGGAATCGATTCGGGGTTTTATCCGCTCGGTTCCTGTACGATGAAATATAACCCGAAAATCAACGAACAGGTCGCCCGGTTTCCGGGGTTTGCCCATATTCATCCTTTGCAGCCGGAGTCGTCCGTTCAAGGTGCGCTTGAGCTTATGTATGATTTACAGGAGCATTTGAAAGAAATTACCGGGATGGATGAAGTGACATTGCAGCCGGCAGCGGGGGCACATGGGGAATGGACCGGTTTGATGATGATCCGGGCATATCATGAAGCGAAAGGCGATATGAACCGGACGAAAGTCATCATTCCGGATTCGGCACACGGGACGAACCCTGCGTCGGCGACAGTAGCCGGTTTAGAGACCATTACTGTCCGTTCGGGTGAAGACGGACTGGTTGATCTGGATCACTTAAAAGAACTTGTGGGCCCGGATACAGCGGCACTGATGCTTACAAATCCCAATACGCTTGGGTTATTTGAAGAACAGATTGTGGAGATGGCGGAAATCATTCATGAAGCGGGAGGAAAACTATATTATGACGGCGCAAACTTAAATGCGGTAATGTCCAAAGTCCGCCCCGGCGATATGGGATTTGACGTTGTCCATTTGAATCTTCATAAAACATTTACAGGCCCGCACGGAGGCGGCGGCCCCGGATCCGGCCCTGTCGGCGTCAAGAAAGATTTAATCCCATATTTGCCAAAGCCGGTCATTACGAAACGCGACGATCAATTTGTCATAGACTATGATCGCCCCAACTCCATCGGCAGGGTAAAACCTTTCTACGGCAACTTCGGAATCAACGTCAGGGCATATACGTATATTCGTTCCATGGGTC
Organism: Siminovitchia jepli; assembly: GCF_047228825.1. Lineage (NCBI taxonomy): Bacteria > Bacillati > Bacillota > Bacilli > Caryophanales > Bacillaceae > Siminovitchia > Siminovitchia jepli. The sequence goes on along the minus strand of NZ_JBFEGN010000003.1, from coordinate 107,677 downwards.
CGGATGGCTTGAAGGCGGTAACGGAATACGCGGTCCTTAATGCCAACTATATGATGAGAAGGCTGGCACCGTATTTTGACTTGCCGTATGACAGACATTGCAAGCATGAATTTGTTTTAAGCGGAAAACGCCAAAAAAAATTGGGTGTCCGGACGCTTGATATCGCCAAACGTCTCCTTGATTTTGGCTATCATCCGCCGACGGTCTATTTTCCGCTCAACGTTGAAGAGTGCATGATGTTTGAACCGACTGAAACGGAATCGAAAGAAACGCTCGACGGATTTATTGACGCAATGATCCAAATTGCAAAGGAAGCAGAAGAAAATCCGGAAATAGTGCAGGAAGCTCCACACAATACAATTGTAAAAAGACTGGATGAAACCAAGGCAGCCAGAACGCCGATTCTCCGCTATGAAAAAGCAAAATAATAACTCAGCCCTTCAAGGGCTGAGTTATTTTATGATCTCGTCTTAACTTTTCCCGTCCATTTTTTAAAGCCGCCTTGCAGATGATAAAGCTGACGGTACCCTTTTCTGTAAAGCATTTGGGCGGCTCTTCCGCTTCGCATCCCGCTTTGGCAATATAAATAGACCGGTTTATCCGGACGAATTTCCTTCATTCTCATTTTCAGCTGAGACATCGGAATATTTCTCGCCCCAAGGATGTGGCCGCCTTCAAATTCTTTCTGTTCGCGGACATCGATCAGTTGTGCCTTGCGATAGCCGGCACGAAATTCCTCTTCCGTCAGAGTCTTTAATATTTTTTTCTGTTGGAAGTAGTTATAAAGGGAAAATGCAATAATGGCTCCCAACAAGACAATTATTGTGTACAGCAGTCCCAAATCCATAGCCCCTTTCCGATAATAGCGCTACACTCTATTATATTCTTCAAATCATGATGAATCAAAGATTTTCCCTCTAATCCACTCCATCAAAAAAGTAAAAGGTTAAATTTGTTGAAAATCAACGATTTATGTTGAACTTTCGATTATTATCTTCTTTTATCTCCCCGAATCTCTTGATTTTAGATTTGACAAATTACAATTATTCAGTTCCTAAACACAATATATAGTGGAGAAATTCAGAAATAAAATCAACATATTGTGTTTAAGGATTGATTTTATGGATAAATATATGGTAACGTATCTATGACAGGATACATAAATAAGGTAACTTATCCGATAAAGTTTTAAGAAGGAGTTGGCAAAATGTCTGTTGCATTTACAAAAAAAACGAGTTTAAATATTGAAAGGCTGAATGAAGACATTCAATTGTTCAAGCACGTTCACCCCATCACACCGGACATGCGGATTACCCACAAAGGGGTCTCAAGGCTTGTCATGATTGACCGGTATGCGTATAAGGATACGGAAAAAATCACTTTGACGGAAGGTGACTTCGTCGTTTTGACGATTAAGGAAGATCCGAAGTTTCCGGCAAGGGGATTGGGCTTCATCCAATCCATTGATTGGGAGGCAAAAACAGCCGAAGTCATCGTTGAAGAGGAATACCGCAGTGCTTTGGAGGACGGGGAAGAGAGAGAATCAGGCGTAATCGTCCGCCCGCTTGATATTATAGAAAAACCGCTTGAAGTTTTTTACGAGCAAATTGCAAAAAGGAATGCAACAGGTCTTGCCTCTGTCGAAAAAACGGAAGAAAAAAGACAAGAATGGTTCCAAAAATTTTATGAAGAACTCGTTAATTTGCATTTCATACCGGCGGGAAGGGTCTTGTATGGAGCAGGCTCCGGTACGGATGTCACCTATTTTAACTGTTATGTGATGCCATTTGTCGCCGATTCGCGGGAGGGCATTTCCGAACATAGAAAGCAAGTCATGGAAATTATGAGCCGCGGCGGAGGTGTCGGAACAAACGGATCCACGTTAAGGCCGCGCAATACACTCGCCCGCGGGGTAAATGGCAAATCTTCCGGCTCTGTCTCATGGCTGGACGATATTGCGAAATTGACCCACCTTGTCGAGCAGGGAGGCTCCCGCCGGGGAGCGCAAATGATCATGCTTGCTTCGTGGCACCCGGATATCGTGGAATTTATCATTTCAAAAATGCAAAACCCGCGAATTCTGCGCTTTTTAATCGAAAACACAACAGATCCGGTCATTAAAAAGCACGCAAAAGATAAATTGAAATTTACCCCGCTTACGCAAGCGGAAAAAGCGATGTATCAAGGCGTTCTCAACTACCGCAATATGCCGGGGTATGGGGGATTCAGCGAAGAGATTTTCCGGAATGCCGAAGAAAAATTGCGGGAAGGAGGAACATATTCGGTTCATAATCCGGAATTTTTGACAGGAGCCAATATTTCCGTATGCATTACGAAAGAATTTATGGAAGCTGTTGAAAATGATACCGATTATGAACTTTGCTTCCCGGATGTTGAGAACTACGATGAAGAAGAAATGAACATCTACAATGAGCAATGGCACAAGGTGGGGGATGTCCGCGAATGGAAAAAAATGGGGCATAAAGTGCGTGTCTACCGCAAAATGAAAGCCCGCGAACTGTGGAATCTTATCAACATTTGTGCAACCTACTCGGCAGAACCGGGCATTTTCTTTATAGACAATGCAAACGAAATGACGAATGCAAAAGCGTACGGACAAAAAGTCGTAGCAACCAACCCTTGCGGGGAGCAGCCATTGGCCCCTTACTCCGTGTGTAATTTGGCGGCTGTTAACCTGGCGCAAATGGCTGATAAAAAGAAAAAGACCGTCGACTTTGACAAATTGAAACAAACCGTAAAAGTCGGTGTCAGAATGCAGGACAACGTCATTGATGCAACACCATACTTCTTGAAGGAAAATAAAAAACAGGCACTCGGCGAGCGCCGGATCGGCCTTGGCGTCATGGGATTGGCAGATCTGCTCATATATTGTGAAAAGGAATACGGCTCCAAGGAAGGAAACGAACTTGTCGATAAAGTGTTTGAAGTGATTGCCACAACTGCCTACGAGGAATCCATCGAATTGGCAAAAGAAAAGGGCAGCTTCCCGTTTTTGGCAGGAAAAACAGAGGCGGAAACAGCAGAGCTTCGCGAAGCATTTACCCAAACCGGCTTCATGAAAGGAATGCCCGAAGAAATCCGTGAATCGATCAAAAAACACGGCATTCGCAACTCGCACCTTCTGACGGTTGCCCCAACGGGTTCCACCGGAACAATGATCGGCTGTTCAACGGGGCTTGAACCATATTTCTCATTTACGTACTACCGCAGCGGCCGGCTCGGAAAATTCATTGAAGTGAAGGCCGACATTGTTGAAGAGTATTTGAAGGAGCACCCGGATGCCGATAAGGACAAACTGCCGCATTGGTTTGTAACGGCAATGGATCTTCCCCCGGAAGCGCATGCGGATGTACAGTGCGTCATCCAGCGCTGGATTGACAGCTCCATATCCAAAACGGTCAACGCGCCGAAAGGATATACCGTCGAGCAGGTTGAAAAAGTATACGAACGGCTCTATAAAGGCGGTGCAAAAGGCGGTACCGTATATGTGGACGGAAGCCGTGATTCACAGGTGCTTACATTAAAAGCGGAAGACAACAGCTTTGAGGAAAAGCAGCAAACCAAGGAGCCGGAACGTCCTGTCGTATTGGTTGATACGATTCAAGATGTCCGCTCAACCAGTGTGACAATCGGCTCCGAATTGGGCAATACATGCCCCGTCTGCCGCAAAGGACAGGTAAAAGAGATCGGCGGATGCAATACATGCGATAATTGCAACGCCCAGTTAAAATGCGGGCTGTGATGAAAGAAATTGGCTGACCCTTATTTCGGGTCGGCTTTTTATGTGGGGCCATCATCTGCCACCGGACATTCCGATATTGGTTCTAATTGTCTTTTTATAAAACATATATCAATATAAACGGCATCGTGAAAGGCGGGGCAGAATATGGAAATTGATGGTGTGTTTTCGGGAGGAGGAATAAAGGGTTTTGCTTTGCTCGGGGCACTTGAAGTATTGGAGGAGAGGGGATTTACATTCAGGCGGCTTGCCGGAACGAGTGCAGGGGCGGTCATTTCCGCTTTAGTGGCAGCGGGGTATTCCAGCAAGGAAATCATTGATTTGATGAAAAAAATGGATATGAAAATATTCCTGGACCGCAGAAAAACACTCCTTCCTTTTCAAATGGCCAAATGGCTGCTGCTTTACTTCAGAATGGGGATTTACCGTGGCGATTTATTGGAGGACTGGCTCGGAAAAAAATTGGCACTCAAAGGTGTCTATACCTTTAAGGATTTGCCGCCGGAGTCACTGCGGGTTATTGCGTCTGATTTATCATCGGGCAGATTGCTCGTCCTTCCGGATGATTTGGATAAATATGGAGTTCCAAAAGAAACGTTTCCGGTGGCACGGGCCATACGGATGAGCTGTGCAATTCCTTATTTCTTCGAGCCTGTCAAACTCCGGTCATTATCCGGGATCAATATCGTCGTGGACGGTGGTTTATTAAGTAACTTTCCCATATGGCTGTTTCAAAAAGATGGCCAAAAGCCAAAAAGGCCGGTTCTCGGGGTAAAACTGAGCCATCATACAGAGAAACAGCCGGAAAGAAATATTAAAAACGGGCTGCAGCTCGTTGAAGCATTATTTACAACGATGAAAGACGCGCACGATGCAAAATATATTTCCCGGAAACATGAAAAAAACATAATTTTTATCCCCATAAAAGAAACTTTTTCGATCGAATTTTCAATTGATAACAAAAAAAAAGAAGCCCTTATCGAAAAAGGGCGGAAACGCACCAAGATGTTTTTAACATCCTGGAGGTATTAAGTATTTTAAGTATTCGTTTGACAGAGCCGATTAAAAAATCGCCCTGTCTTTTTTCTTGCTTTTCTTTCCTTCAATGACTGTTAAATGGGCAGTGGATCTTTTGCGCAACGGCCGGTTTCGCAAATGGCTCTTTGCCTTTATTTGACCCTTGCGCCGTTTTGCCCGTAATTTAGATTGCTTTGCCGCTTTGGCAAATGCATGTCTTTCTCTTCCGCTTTGCGACCGGTTGCTCCAAAACCGGAAGATCACCAAAATGGCAACCACCGTAATCCCAATAATGAACAGTTGCTTGAGCAGGCCTGCCGGGTTGGTAAACAAATAGGAACCGAGTCCCACGACAGCAAAGAGAAAGATTCCTCCTACGATCCAATTCCGTACATTCAAGAGCGCCACCTCCTCGGGAGTAATGGACATCTTTCCCCAAAAGCAATGCATTTATACATTAATGAACAACGCAATTTATATTCATACTCTTCTCACTCTTCTTTTCCACCAGCTGCAAATATTTAAACGAAGCCCAAAGCCCCGTTTTTTAACCCGTATTTTGCGGGACACTCAGACAAAACATTTTTGGAAAAGCAGGCCGGGGACACCGTATGATTGAGTGAGAAAGAAGGAACAGCACGCACAGAACGCATCCCCGCAGCGCAAGAGATGGATTGCTTGTATTATTTCGTAGCCGGGGCAGGCTTTCATGCCTTGCCGGGAATTCGGAGATTCGGCTTAAAAGCCCGTAAACCTGGCAATCATTGGCAACAAATGATAATAATGCCTGCAAAAATGACGATGTACTCCCGATACCCATTGGTTGCTTTATGTTTCCGTAAAAATAATGATGCCGGCAGATTGTGCAATTTCTGTAAAAGGAATGAAAAAAGTGAGGCGTGACAATTTTGTTCTCGCTTATATTTTACTAAATTAATGAAAATATAACCAGATAAATGATCTGTATGAAAAGAAATGAAAAGTAAGGACATGATAATGATGGAGGTGCTTTTTATGGCAAATGAAACTTACTATAATATATCCCTTTTGACATTGGCGGTTGTGACAGGACTGGTTGCCGGCATATTCGGAGGCTTAATGGGCTACCTGTTATATTATTTTAACTTTACGGAAATTAGTCCTGAAGTCATTTTGACGCCTGTTGCCGGGAGCTGGAAAAGCAACTGGATCGGGATCATTATCGTTTCTATGATATACGGGGTTATCTCGATTATCGTTGCCCTTGTTTATTATGCTTTATTGAGAAAAAAGAAATCATTTGTATGGGGTGCGGTTTATGGTGCTGCATTGTTTATCGTCATTTTTTTTGTGCTGCACCCCCTGTATCCAAATGCGAAGTCCATATTATCATATGATATCAACACGATTTTGACTGGACTAACCTCCTTTATTTTATATGGTGTCTTTATCGGATATTCGATATCGTACGAGTATGAAGAATCGCTATATGTAAAAAAGTGAAAAAGACATTCCTGGGCAATGTTTTTTCTGGATTTTTATGTTAAACTGATCCCATGCTGAACATTCATCAATCAAAAAAAGTTCACTGTATGAAAGCGGGTGAGATCGGGATGGAACATGTAAAAAAAGTGCAGCAATTATTATCGCAGCACGGCATTGAAGGTGTGCTCATTATGAGCCCATACAACCGCCGATACGTGACAAACTTTACCGGCTCGGCCGGAGCGGCGTTATTATTTTCGGACAAGGCCTATTTTATTACGGACTTTCGTTATGTAGAACAGGCAAAATCCCAAACGAGCGGGTATGAAATCGTACAGCATAACAAGTCGCTCATAGAAGAAGTGGCCAAAATCGTAAATGAGGCGAAAATCAGCAAACTAGGCTTTGAACAGGACCACATAGTTTACTCAACGTGGAAAAAGCTCGAACAATCAATAGAAGCCGAGACGGTTCCCATATCAAACATGATTGAAGAACTCCGCATGGTTAAAACGGAAGAGGAAATCCATGTGATCAAAGAAGCCGCGAAAATTGCGGATGCGGCCTTTAACCACATTTTAAACTACATAAAACCGGGTGTTGCGGAGTTGGATATCGCCAATGAGCTGGAATTTTTTATGCGCAAAAATGGCGCAACCTCTTCTTCATTTGATATTATTGTGGCCTCCGGCAAACGATCGGCATTGCCACATGGAGTGGCAAGCGGCAAATTGATTGAAAGCGGCGACTTCGTCACATTGGATTACGGCGCACTGTATCAAGGGTATGTTTCCGACATTACCCGCACAGTTGCCGTCGGAAATCCATCTAGGCAATTAAAGGAAATTTATGACATTGTTTTGGCAGCCCAAATTCAGGCTGTGGACAAAATCAAGCCCGGCATGACGGGGCGGGAAGCCGATACAATTGCCCGGGATTACATAAATGAAAAAGGGTATGGAGACAAATTCGGCCACTCCCTTGGCCACGGCATTGGCTTGGAAGTACATGAAGGGCCCGGTTTGGCGAGCAGATCTGAAACAAAACTTGTTCCCGGAATGGTTGTAACAGTTGAACCGGGAATCTATTTGCCGGATATTGGCGGAGTACGCATTGAGGATGACATACTTATTACTCAAAACGGGAATGAAACATTAACGCATGCACCAAAAGAACTAATTATTTTATAACTTGCAGCAGGAGGAAGAAATATGATTTCAGTTAACGACTTTCGAACAGGGTTAACGATTGAAGTAGATGGGGGCATTTGGCGTGTCTTGGAATTTCAGCATGTCAAGCCCGGGAAAGGCGCAGCCTTTGTCCGATCCAAATTAAGAAATTTACGGACGGGGGCCATTGCAGAAAAAACGTTTCGTGCCGGGGAAAAAGTCAACCGGGCCCAAATTGATAACAAAACGATGCAGTATTTGTATGCGAGCGGGGACCAACACGTTTTCATGGACCAGGAAACATATGAACAAATTGAATTATCGTCTGCACAAATTGAGCATGAATTAAACTTCCTGCTCGAAAATATGGAAGTGCATATCATCATGTATAACGGGGAAACGCTTGGAATCGATTTGCCCAACACCGTGCAGTTAAAAGTGGTTTCCACAGAACCCGGCATTAAAGGCGATACCGCTTCGGGAGGATCCAAACCGGCAACACTTGAAACCGGGTTCGTTGTCCAAGTGCCGTTTTTTATCAATGAAGGGGATACATTGGTGATTAATACTTCGGACGGCTCGTATGTATCCAGGGCGTAGATTCCGTTTTTCAACAACACTTCAGGCGGATCGTCTGAAGTGTTGTTGTCATGGGGTCGGCCAAAGACAGATTTGCGGCTTAACCGGAACACTCAATCACGGACGACCAATTGAAATTTGCACGGTTAAAATCTTTCATTGAGGTGGTCAAATGTTAAGGGAGTTATTTGAAGGTAAAGAGATTCCCTATATATGTACACCTCTAATAGGGAAAAACAGAGAAGAAATGATGGAAGAGCTGGAAAAAATTCTTCCCCGAAATCCGGATTTAATTGAATGGAGAGCCGACTTCCTGGAGGACATTCATGACAGTGGATATGTCGTCTCCATCCTTGAAGATATTAAATTCAAGGCGGGGCTCCCCCTTCTATTTACAATTCGTTCGGAAAAAGAAGGCGGTCAGCGAATTTCGCTGTCCGAAGAAAAAAAAGTAGCTTTATTATGCGAAATAAGCAACAGCAAGTATGTCGACTTGATTGACTATGAAGTTTCAAATGAAGCAGCATACGTCCAGGAGTTAAGAAGGCAAACACGAGTAAATGAAAAAAAGCTGGTCCTTTCTTATCACAACTTCGACAATACCCCGCCAAATGAAGAACTGTTAAAAAAGCTGTTTCAGGCAGAATTTTATGGGGCAGACATTGCCAAGGCTGCAGTTATGCCCACGAATAAAGATGATGTATTCAGACTGTTGCAAGTTACCAAAAAGGCCGACGAAGCCATGAATATACCTATCATTACCATGTCAATGGGGAGCCTGGGGGCTCTTAGCAGAATGATCGGATGGTTATATGGATCAGTTGTTACTTTTGGTTTTGGAGTCAAAAATTCTGCACCTGGTCAGATCCCAATTGAGGAATTGCAACAAATGCTGAAAATGTTAAAAAAAACGATGGGGTATAAATAAGCATCTTTTACATTATGAGTAAATAAATACAAAAGCAGGTGGAAAAAACGATACTATTTTCCACCTGCTTCATTTTCATTCTCATTGGGGATCATGAATTTCCCATGACAACTTTAAAGACTCGACAATATAATCCGCCACTTCTTCCGCTGATCTTTCGTCAACTCTTAATTTTGAGTGATTGACTGCATATAATCCTTGGCGCTCATAAAAGAGCTTTTGAATATCATCTATGCTGCGGTCCTGTAAAACAGGCCGACTGTCAATTAAAATGTTTAACCTCTTTTTCCATTCTTCCCAAGCAACATCTAGATAAAAAACAATGCAATTTGTAAGGCAGGCCTTCCTGACCTCATCATTCATAAAAGCGCCGCCGCCAAGCGAAATAACTTTTAATCTTTGTCGGCAATAAGAAACAACGGTATTTTTTTCATATTCCCGAAATTTTTCTTCGCCATACTTTTTGAAAATTTCTGTCGTTGGCAGGCCAAAGTCCCGTTCGATGACTTGATCGATGTCAATAAAACTGCGATACAGCTTTTTGGCAACCATTTCCCCGACAGTAGTTTTTCCTACACCCATAAAGCCTATCAGTACAATGCTTTTCTCCCTTAACGGGGTTTCTCTTGTTATCAACATAGAACACTCTTTCCCGCGTTGTTTATAATATGTATTAAAGTATATTATAGCATGGAAAAAACGTAAACTCCCTATACCCACTTGTTAATGAAACTTACTTCTTTGATGTCATTTTCCATTATAAAACACCATGTATTTCCTTGGACGTCATATTCCTGATAAACGGTCTATTTCTTATAAAATGTATTATAATTTCTGAACTTCCGCTTCCGAAAGCGCTGTCATTTTCACAATCTCTTTCATTGAATAGCCTTCCTGCAACGTTTTTTGGCAATCTCCCGTTGTTTTTTTCTATGCCTTTTTCTACGCCCTCCTCCCTTATTATTTTTCCCATTCGGACCAACTCAATGGCAAGTTGTTACGATCGAGATAGAGCAATTCCTTCGCCTCCTCTGATATGATTTCTGTTTCATGTTTGGCTTCATTGGCATATTTGCCGGCCAAAACAGAATGTACCAAATGAGGAGCGTTGATACATATTCGGCCGGAAATAGCCGGAAGCATCTGTCAACAATGCGCTGGCAATCACGTCCCGGTCATACTGATCAAAGATTTGATAATAATAACGAAACATCCTTTTGGAGAACGAATTTTGGGCTCTGGCTGCATCGGGGCCCCGCCATTATTTTTTTGTGATGGACAAGAATGGGAAAAAAGTATAGAATAAGTTTGATATAAGTGCAGCGGCATAAGTTTTTATTAACCTCATTTAAATGAACATGGATGCCATGAAAAGACAATCCTTATGTGGGCACTTGATTGTCTGGGAGCAAGTAGTGCAACCGACCTGCTTTTTTTGGAGGTCGGTATTTTTGCCGTGTTTTCCCCGGTGTTAAAATTTTTAAAATTTAGATGTCAAAATATTTTGATGCTAAGCTGATAACGGAGCTTTCAGCAAGGAGCAGCGATTATGTTTCAATCGATTTTATCCAATCTTGCCATTATTTTATTGGGTCATTTACTGATGAGCACATTAATGAATTATCGAAAGTGCTTATCGAAAAGCTTGGTATTCATTTGTATCGTGTTACTTTTTTCAGGGGTAATCATTACGATGTTTTATTTGCCGATTCAATTTGGGGAATACAGATTCGATTTAAGGTTGATTCCACTTATATTTTTGGCCCTGTTTAGAGGTTGGAAGGCAACGCTTCCCATCCTGATCATTGTTTCCATTTGGCGTTTATTCATGGGAGGAAATGGTGCGGTCCCTGGCATTATATTTGGGATGATCATCCCAACCTTATTTGCTTTGGCATTTTACAATTCAAATAAAGTCCAAAACGTCAATGTAAAAAAGTTCCTGATCGTAACGGGATGTTGGTTTATTTCTGATTTTCCCATCATATTTATCCTCCCAAATGGAATGGAGGTATTTAAAAATATTTTTTTAATACGGTACATGTCATTTATTGGAGTGGCTTTCATCTATTATACATTTATTTTACTGGCCTATAAAAGTGAGGCTTTAAAAAATCAATTGGAATTTCTCTCCAGTCATGATCCTCTTACAAAACTGCTAAATAGAAGCCGGTTTATCGAAATAGTTGAAGAGAAAATGAATGAAGCAAACATAAATCACTATATTGCCATGATGGATATTGATCATTTCAAACAGTTAAATGATACATATGGACATTTGGCCGGAGACAGTATTTTGATAAAGATTGCATCCATATTTAAAAAGTACGAATGTGAAAATGTAAAGGTTGCGAGATATGGCGGTGAAGAATTTATCTTTTATCAAAAATCTATCAGCACCGACCAAGTGATCAAAACACTTGAAAAAATTCAAGATGAAATCCGTGCTGCTGCATTTCAAATAAATGATGAACTTTCCCTCACTGTTACAGTGTCAATTGGGTTAGCCAAGTTGGAAGATGGTTCTCGGTTACAAGATGTCATTCATGAGGCAGATACTAATTTATACTTGGCAAAGAAAAAAGGCCGGGACCAGTTGATAGGGCCTGGTAAATTGCTCCCGCTTTAACCTGCAGTCAATAACCCTCCCACCTCAAACCTATAGCAAACAGGAGAGGCTGGGTGGGAGATGACGATTAGTTCGGGCCGACAGGATGTACCAGTGCCAGCCGAAGCAACAAGACGATTCGGTCTTGGCTTTATTCCACTTCTTATCAGTGGGGGATAAATAATCCCCCGAGATCCCGTGTTCAATCGAATTGCTGCATACAGAACGTGTCAAAGAGCTCGGTTATGGAGAATTTGCCCGCTGCTGTCTGCCATCGGCGAAGGAGTACTTTGAACGTTATCCCCGTCAGGTTTGCCGATTTCAGGAAAAAGGAAAAATGTTCATAGTTTCATCCAAGCTCCCGCTAAAAAAAACGGGAGCTTTTTTGCCTGTTTAATTTTTGTCCTTTGTTCTATTCACTGCTTGACCGAATACATATTTTAGTAGCGAAAGGTGGAGAAGGAGGATTGGGATGGATGCGGTATTTCATATTTTGCCGGCCAAGGTGAAAGAACTGGTACAAGGGCTTTCCGAAAATATTGTGGAAGAGACGGAAGAAATCCGGTTAAGAGTGAATCGGCCAGTAGAAATTTCATCCAGGGGACTCCCTCATTTTCTCCCATACTTATTTACCAAGAGTGATGCAGAATTACTGATCAGCAAACTGGCCAATCACTCTTTTTATACATTGGATGAAGAGCTCAAAAGAGGGTATGTCACTATCGAAGGCGGACATCGCATCGGGCTTGCAGGGAAAACCCTTTTGGAAAACGGGAATGTCAAAGCCCTGAGACACCTGTCTTCCTTTAACATTCGGATAGCGCGGGAAAAAATCGGATCCGCAAATCCATTTCTCCCTTTTTTATTTGATGGAAATTGGAAGCATACAATGATCATCGGGCCTCCGCAATCGGGAAAAACCACATTGCTGAGGGATATTGCGCGGATAGTATCCGGGGGCTGCCCTGAAAAGGGGATTCAGGCGATGAAGGCAGGGGTCGTGGATGAAAGGTCAGAAATTGCCGGATGTTTACAGGGAGTGCCCCAGCTTCAGTTCGGTCCCCGGATTGATGTATTGGATGCTTGTCCAAAAGCTGAAGGAATGATGATGATGATTCGATCGCTCAGTCCCGACGTACTGATCGTGGATGAAATTGGCAGACAGGAGGATAAAACGGCCATCATGGAGGCGGTAAATGCCGGCATCACCCTGATGATGACGACGCACGGCAAAAGCCTGGAAGATATTAAAAAAAGACCCCTTTTAAAAGAAATTATTGATCAGCAAGTATTTGAACGCTTTCTTGAATTGTCTTCCAAGGGCGAGCCCGGCACGGTTTATTCGATCAGAAACATGGACGGACAGGCAGTGGGAATCCATGTTTAAACTGATTGGGGCAGTACTCATTATATGTGCAACAACTTGGGCGGGAATGGAAGCTTCCAATCATTTCATCAGGCGAACGAAGCAGCTCCGGATAGTCCGGGAATCTTTGCAGGCCCTTGATGCGGAGATCATGTACAATCATACGCCCCTTTTGGAAGCCAGCAGAAAATTGGCTGCTCAGTTACCCCACCCTGTGGGTACTTTTTTTAAAACCTTTTCCGATCGATTAAAAGAGCCTGAAGTTACGGTGAAAAACGCTTGGCAGGAAAGCTTGACGGAAATATGGGGACAAACAGACATGAAACAGAGTGAATATGAAATACTCGTCCAATTTGGGGAAAATCTCGGAAAGCATGACCGATTTACACAGCAAAAACAAATACTTCTTACCCTGACCCATTTGGAAAGGGAGGAGTCGGATGCTCGTGAAAAACAAAAGCAATATGAAAAATTAATGAAAAGCCTCGGTTTCTTGTCCGGCCTGCTATTCATTATTTTGCTTTTGTAAGTGGGAGGAGAGGTAATGGGCATTGAGGTGGATGTCATTTTTAAAATAGCGGGCGTTGGCATTGTTGTTGCTTTCCTGCATACCATTCTGGATCAGGTCGGGAAAAAGGAGTATGCCCAGTGGGTGACATTGTTTGGGTTTATCTATATTTTGTTCATGGTTGTAACGGTTGTTGACGGCCTTTTTCAAAAGATAAAATCGGTATTTTTATTTCAATGATGGGAGGGGAAAGACATGGCTATGCTGCAAATAGCCGGCCTCGCCCTGATTGCCACTTTCCTTGCCCTGATCATAAAGGAACAGAAGCCCGCCTTTGCTTTCCTGCTGATCCTGTTTACGGGCTGTTCCATTTTTTTATACTTGGCAGATCAAATTTACGGCATGATCATGCTGATTGAAAATTTGGCAGCCAGCGCAAACGTCAACACGGTTTATGTCAAGACGATCTTAAAAATTATTGGCATCGCCTATTTGGCCGAATTTGCCGCCCATATCAGCAAGGACGCCGGCATGGGAGCAATGGCAGCGAAAGTGGAGCTTGCCGGAAAAATTCTCATACTGGCAATGGCCGTACCAATCTTGACTGTATTAATAGACACTATTATCAACTTGGTTCCTGTCGGGTAAAAATCTGTTCCAATCGGAGGGAAAAGGATGCGGCGAATATTAATTTTTCCTTTCTTGTGCGCTTTTCTTTTTTCGGGACCAGCCGTTACCCTTGCCCAAGATGAGGAGCAAGAAAGCAGCGAGTTATTATCAAATATCGTGAAAGAACAAATGGAGACGCTTGGGCTGGATGAATTGAAAAGTCATTGGGAACAGATTATGGAAGAATATGGCGGGTACTTGCCCGAAAGCCAGAGGGGAACCCTTTTGGAGTTTCTTCAGGGGGACAAGTCCTTTTCAATCGAAGGTTGGATCAAAGGGATAGCAGCATTTGCTTTTCAGGAGCTGACGATGAGCGGGAAACTGCTTGGAACGTTGATATTGCTAACGATTTTCAGCTCATTCCTGCAATCGCTTCACCATGCATTTGAACAAAGCTCCGTATCAAAAGTCGCCTATTCTGTCATATTCATGGTGCTGATCATATTGGCCCTGAATAGCTTCCGGGTGGCGGTTGATTACACTATTGCTGCAATCGACTCCATGACCCAATTTATTTTTGCGTTGATTCCGCTTATTCTCGGTTTAATTGCTTCGTCCGGAGGTGTCACTTCATCTGCCTTATTTCACCCTTTATTGATTTTCTTGATTCATACAAGCGGCCTGCTTGTTAAAAATGTCGTCCTTCCGCTTTTATTGTTGGCGTTAATCCTTCATATCGTCAGTTCCTTGAACGAACAATATAAGGTGACCCAACTGGCTGGATTATTAAAAAAAGGCAGCATCGTCGTCCTCGGGATTTTTATGACTGTTCTGCTTGGGGTTATATCGCTGCAGGGAACAGCTTCTGCAGTTGCCGACGGAGTCGCGATCAGGACGGCCAAATTTGTAACAGGGAATTTTGTGCCGGTTGTTGGCAAGATGTTTACTGAAGCAGCCGATACCGTATTAACGGCGGGCCTCCTGTTAAAAAACGCCGTCGGGCTGGCCGGGGTAGCCATTGTTTTAATCATCGCCGCATTTCCGGCAGTCAAAATATTAATAATTGTATTTATCTATAAATTGGCTGCGGCACTCTTGCAACCTATCGGCAGCGGACCGGTCATCTCATGTTTGGATGCAATCAGCAAAAGCATGTTGTACGTGTTTGCTTCTCTGGCAATCATCTCTTTCATGTTTTTTTTGAGTATTACCATCGTGATCATCTCCGGCAACATTACGATGTTTGTCCGGTAAAGGAGGAGCAGCCTTGGCACTTTTAACCGAGTGGATCACAAATATTGTCATCTTTATCATGCTGGCCATGATTGTTGATATGCTTCTGCCCAATTCCAGCATGAGAAAATATGTCAAGCTCGTAACCGGGCTGTTGCTCATTACGATTGTCATAACGCCTGTCTTCAAACTATTTTCCGCCGACGTGGACGACCTCATTGCCGCCTTTTCGGATTCTGATGATGAAACCGGAGAATTTCTTCAAGAAAAAACAGAAGAGAAAAAAAAAGAAATAGAAACATCCAACCATGCATATATATTAAAGCAAATGGCTGTCCAAATGAAAGAATCAATAGAGAAGGAGATGATTGACCGCTATGGAATGGTCATTACCGACATAAACATAAAAAGTGAACCCGGGGCAGGAGACGTGCCTGAAAACATAAAAAAGATTACTGTCCGCCTGGAACCGGAAACAAAAACGGGAGAAGTAGAAAAAGTGCAGGAAGTAACGGTTGATCTCAAACAACAGTCAACAGATCGGCCCCAGGAATCAGCAGAAGACATAATAGCCATGCTGTCACAGCATTGGGATGTACCAGCGGAAAAAATAGAAGTTGCAGGTGAGGGGAGGAACCAATAATTCATGAAACACGGTCCTCTTGATTGGTTGAAAAATCTGCTTGACGGAAACAAAAAAGATGGTTCCCGTAACAAAAATAACAAGTTTTATTATGCGGTCATCCTGGTTCTGGCCGGTGTGGCGCTAATGCTCATTTCCGATTTGGCAAAACCGGATAAAAAACCCGAGCCGGCAACAGTATTTAAAGAGGATGAAACAGATGGGAAATATGCGGAAACATTCGGCTCCAAAAAATCTGCAGAAGATGCGATAAAGTTGATGGAAAAGCAGTATGAAGACGAATTGAAGGAAGTTTTGGACCAAATTGTCGGAGTCCATGACGTCAAGGTTTTTGTCAATATAGAAGCAACAAAGAAAAACGTCTATGAAAAAAATGCTGCCCTGAAAAATCAAACGACAGTGGAAGAAGATAAAGAAGGCGGAACGAGAAAAATAGAAGACCAGTCAACCGAAGACGAGTTGGTCCTCATCCGGGAAGGCGATAAAGAAGTGCCGCTCATTTCGGAGACGAAAAAGCCTGAAATAAAGGGCGTTTTAATTGTGGCGGGAGGAGCTGAAAATATACAAATAAAAAAATGGATCGTTGAGGCGGTAACAAGGGGGCTGGATGTCCCAAGCCATAAAGTGGCTGTAATGCCGAAAAAGTCTAAGGGGGACTCGTAAATGCTGTTGAAAAAACAAACCGTTTGGTTGTTGACGATGCTGAGCCTTGTAGTGGTGTTGTCTGTTTATTATGTAACATCCGATCCGGCAAGAGACGAGATCACTGCCAATCAAAACAGCGGCCGGGAAGCGGGAGAAGCAAGTAAAAAAGACATGAAGGTCCTTACTGAAGCAGCGGGGGATGAAGCTTTTGAAGCCGTACGGCTTGATGTCCAGGACAAAAGAAGCAAGGAAATTGCCGATTTGACAACCCAGATAGCATCACCGGATCTAAGCGCAGAGGAGAAAAATGAACTGGTAACAAAAAAGCAGGAACTAGCTGCTCTCGAAACGAAAGAGAAAACGCTGGAAAGTTTGATCAAAACGCTTGGCTATGAGGATGCTTTAGTCAGGGCCGAAAATGACCAATTTTTGATTACCGTAAAAGCGAAAGAACATTCACGGGCAGATGCGGTCCGCATTTTGCAAATGGTGAGGGAGGAACTCGGAACCAATACGGTCGCTACAGTAGAATTCCATACAAATTAATGTAAAGACGGAGGGAATCGATCCTGTCCGTCTTTTTAATTTCTATACAAACAGCAGGATCGGAGCGGCAAAAAAATGAATGCTTCTTGCGGTCTTTCATTGAATTTATCATATCTGTTATATTATGATATTAAGAGCTACCCATAACTTTGAAGGAGTGTCGTACATGTTAAAGGTTCAGGAAATACGTGAAATCATCAAGTTGGTGGATCAATCAGATATTGACGTGTTTGTTTATGAGCATGACGGTTCAAAAATCAAACTGAAGAAAAAAGGCTATAAAATCGCTCAAGAGGTACACCCCCAGGCAGCTGTCCAGCCACAGACTGAACAGCCTGTTGTAAGTGAAGGGCCGGCCGTGCAGCCTGCACCCGTACAGACACAGGCAGAAAGCGCGGCCGTGCAGCCAACCCCTGCTCCGGAAACTGCCGACGAAAGCAACTTGCATAAAATCACTTCCCCAATGGTCGGGACGTTTTATCAGGCTCCTTCCCCTGACAGCGAACCTTACGTGAAAGTTGGATCCCGTGTCAGCGAAAACACAATAGTTTGCATTGTCGAAGCGATGAAGCTGTTTAACGAGATTGAAGCGGAAGTCGAAGGGGAAATTGTACAAATATTAGTGAAAGACGGTGAACTCGTAGAATACGGCCAACCGTTATTTTTAGTCAAGCCTAGGTAAGGAGCGAATGAAATTGATCAAAAAAGTGTTAATTGCCAACAGGGGAGAAATTGCTGTACGGATCATTCGGGCCTGCATGGAAATGAATATAGAAACTGTCGCAGTCTATTCCGAAGCGGATAAGGAGGCATTGCATGTCCAACTGGCGGATGAAGCATACTGCATCGGTCCGCGGGCATCAAAAGACAGCTATTTGAATTCGGCCAATGTCGTAAGCATTGCCAAACTTACCGGATGCGACGCCATTCATCCCGGTTACGGATTCCTGGCGGAAAATGCGGACTTCGCCGAACTATGCCGTGAATGCAACATTATTTTTATTGGCCCAAGCCCCGAGGCTATTTCAAAAATGGGAACAAAAGACGTTGCCCGCACGACAATGAAAGAAGCGGGGGTGCCCATCGTACCGGGATCTGACGGGATCGTCGAAAGCACGGAAGAAGCCATCAAAATTGCCGGGAAAATTGGTTATCCGGTCATCATCAAAGCAACAGCCGGGGGAGGCGGAAAGGGTATCAGGCCCGCGAAAAATGAAGAAGAGCTGATCAAGGGAATGGAAATTACCCAGCGCGAGGCATTAACCGCTTTCGGAAACCCGGGAGTGTATATTGAAAAATATATTACCGATTTCCGGCATGTTGAAATCCAAATCCTGGCTGATAATCATGGAAATGTCATTCATTTGGGGGAAAGGGATTGTACGATCCAGCGCAGGCTGCAAAAACTGGTCGAAGAAACGCCCTCCCCTGCACTCAATCAGGAAATAAGAGAACAGATGGGGCAGGCCGCCATCAATGCTGCAAAAGCGGTTAACTATTCCGGTGCCGGAACAGTGGAGTTTATTTTTGACCATAGAGAAAATAAATTTTACTTTATGGAAATGAATACGAGAATCCAGGTGGAGCATCCTGTCACGGAAATGGTAACGGGCGTTGATTTGATCAAGGAGCAGATCAGGGTGGCCGCCAACCAGGAGTTGTCACTTGCCCAGGAGGAAGTAGAAATGAAGGGCTGGTCGATTGAGTGCCGAATTAACGCGGAAAATCCGGAAAAAAATTTCATGCCTTCAGCAGGCAAAATTGAAATGTACTTGCCTCCGGGCGGCATGGGCATCCGGGTGGATTCCGGGGTATACCCGGGCTATACGATCCCGCCTTATTATGATTCCATGATTGCGAAGTTGATCTCTTACGGATCTACCCGGGAAGAAGCCATTGCAAGGATGAAAAGAGCGCTGGAAGAATTTATTATAGAAGGTGTTCATACAACTATTCCGTTCCATTTAAAGCTGTTGGAACATGAAACTTTTGTGAACGGAGATTTCAATACAAAGTTTCTCGAACTGCATCCGATCATGAATGAAAAATAACGGAGGTGTTACAAATGGAAGAAAACTTGAACATGTTGGAAATGACACAAGACGACGGTCAGGCTCACGGCAAAATTGAAATCGCCCCCGAGGTAATAGAAGTCATTGCCGGAATCGCAGCTTCCGAAGTGGACGGGGTCGCCCAAATGCGCGGCAACTTTGCGACGGGTGTCGTTGAAAGGCTCGGCAAGAAAAACCACGGAAAAGGCATCCGTGTCGAACTGGCGGAAGATGGCATAAAGGTCGATGTGTATTGCCTGATGAAATTTGGCGTCTCCATCCCGACAGTAGCCCAAAAAGTTCAAGATAACATCAGGCAGGCCCTTTTGAACATGACCGCCCTTGAAGTCGAAGAAGTTAACATCCATATTGTGGGAGTAACGTTTGACAGCCCCAAACAAGGGCAGGACCAGGAATATGAAAATCAATAAGAGCCAGAGGTGAAATCCCTTTGGCTTTTTGCATTGTGGCCGAATCCGGCTTGATTTTTGCATGTTGTGGTAAAATAAATACAAAAATATAGCCATAAGTTGACAAAGGAGTTTTATAAAAAGATGAAAAGAAGATCGGCGCGTGAAAAGGCGCTACAGGCACTCTTTCAAATCGATATGAGCGGTGCCGATGCACATGAAGCATTGCATCATGTTCTCGGCGAACAGCCGACTGATTCCTTTTTGGAGGACCTTCTGTTTGGTACTGTCAAAAACAGGGAGGAAATTGATCAAGAGATCAGCAAGCACCTGGAACGCTGGTCGATTGACCGGCTGGCAAAAGTTGATTTAAACATTCTCAGGATTGGGACGTACGAACTGAAGTACTCGGATGTCCCGCCAAATGTGGCGATTAATGAGGCCATAGAAGTGGCGAAAACATTTGGGGATGATAAATCGGGTCCATTTATCAATGGGATTTTATCAAAAATAAAAGGAGAGAAATCAGGGCGGGAGGAATTGAAATGACAGGAAAAGAGATTAATGGAAAAGACATATCGCTGGAAATAAGGGGAAAATTGCAAAAGGAAGTGGCGGCTCTTATCGATAAGGGTGTAAAGCCGGGGTTGGCAGTCATTTTAGTGGGGGATAACCCTGCATCCAAAACGTATGTCAAATCAAAACAAAAAAGCTGCCGGGAAATTGGCATGGAATCGATATTAATGGAAATGCCTTTTGATACTTCGGAGGAAAAACTGCTGGCTGAAATCAAAAAGCTGAACGATAACGATGACATTCACGGCATTTTGGTGCAACTGCCGCTTCCTTCTCATATTTCGGAAATAAAGGTGATCCAAACAATCGCACCGAAAAAAGACGTCGATGGTTTTCACCCCGTAAACATTGGCAGGATGATGACCGGCCAGGACACCTTTTTGCCTTGCACGCCGTTTGGAGTCATGGAAATGTTGAAATACACAGGAATTGATCCGGAAGGCAAACATGCTGTCATTATCGGCCGGAGCAACATTGTCGGAAAGCCGATGGGACAGCTGCTGCTCCGGGAAAACGCAACCGTCACTTATTGCCATTCGAAAACTTCGGACATGAAATCATTGACAAATCAGGCAGATATTCTTGTGGCCGCAGTCGGGAAGCCGAAAATGATTACGGCGGATTATGTCAAAGAAGGAGCCGTCGTCATCGATGTCGGCATCAACAGGGATGAGAACGGGAAACTGTGCGGAGATGTCGACTTTGACGATGTAAAAGAAAAAGCTGCGTTCATTACACCCGTACCAGGGGGTGTCGGGCCGATGACGATTACCATGCTGCTGTACAATACCGTTAAATCAGCAAAAAAGACCTTAAATCATCGCAATCAAAATAAAGACGTAGTAAAATGAATATATGCGATCGAACGAAAAGCTGTCATCATTCATCAGGGCAGCTTTTTTGCTGAAATAGGGGTAGAAAAATGGAAAAACCAACGTATTTAACGATCAGAGCTTTAACCAAATATATAAAGCGCAAATTCGATGCCGATCCGCATCTTACGGACGTTCTCGTTAAAGGAGAGATATCCAATTTTAAAAGACATTCAAGCGGCCATATGTATTTTACGCTAAAAGATGAGCATGCCCGCATCAAGGCCGTCATGTTTTCAAGAGCGGCTTCCGGTTTAAAGTTTACTCCGGAAAATGGCATGCACGTTCTCGTCAAAGGAAATGTCACCGTCTACGAAATGAACGGCCAGTACCAAATGTATGTGGCCGAAATGCGGCCGGACGGAATCGGGGAACTTTACCTTGCCTATGAACAATTAAAAGAAAAGCTTGAAACAGAAGGATTGTTTGATGAGGGGAGGAAGAAACCGATTCCCGCTTTTCCCGAAAAGATCGGGGTCATTACTTCTCCTACAGGAGCAGCAATAAGAGACATCATCACGACGCTTAAACGCCGTTATCCCATTGGACAAATCATTGTCATTCCGGCGCTTGTTCAAGGAAAAAATGCTGCGAATTCCATAGCCGCCGCCATTCAAAAGGCAAACGGCGAAAATGTGGCAGATGTTCTTATTGTCGGCCGGGGCGGGGGCTCCATTGAAGAGCTATGGGCTTTTAATGAAGAGATCGTGGCAAGGGCCATTGTTGCTTCGCAAATACCTGTTATTTCGGCGGTAGGGCACGAGACTGACTTTACAATAGCCGATTTTGCGGCTGACTTAAGGGCGGCAACGCCGACGGCTGCCGCAGAAATGGCCGTCCCCCACATGAAAGATTTGCTGGATCAGTTCATGCAGCGGAATACAAGACTTTATCAAAGCATGGCGGCAATTGTCAAAACGGCGAAAAACAAGCTGAATTATTTGGAACAATCTTATTTGTTCAGAAATCCCGGAAACATCTATCAACAAAAATGGCTCCATTTGGACCGGCTGGCGGAACGGCTTCAACATGCCCAAAAGCATATTCTCTTCAGAAAACAGCATCGTTATGAAGATTTGAGCAACCAGCTTGCGAGATACCATCCGCTTTCCATTGTGAAGTCCGGAAGAGACAGGGTTTTAAGGGCCGAGCGCAGGCTCATGCAGGAATCAAGGACCGTATTCAAGTCAAAAACCGGTGAATTTTCCGGGAAAGTTGCCACATTGGAAGCACTAAACCCGTTAAATATCCTGAGAAGAGGGTTTAATATCGCTTATACAGAAGAAGGGAAGCTGCTAAAAAGCATTCACCAATCGGAAAAAGGAGACCATTTGGCACTCCAGCTTGTGGATGGAAAATTGTTCTGTACGATAAACGATAAGGAAAAGGGGGCGGAAAAATGAGTGAGAAACTGACGTTTGAACAAGCGCTTGAAGAACTTGAAACCATTATCGGACGGTTGGAGGAAGGGGATATTCCACTTGAAGAGGCGCTTGAGATGTACCAAAAAGGAATGGCCTTATCCAAGATTTGCCATGACAAGTTAAAGTTTGCGGAAGAAAAATTGACGAAAGTATTGACCGAAGAAGGAGAAAAAGATTTTCACATTCATGAGGAGGAGCAAGATTGACCATTGAGTTGAACCAATTTATGGATAAGTACAAGCAAATATTGAATGAACAATTGCTAAAAAAAATATCGGAACTTGAGGCTCCTCCCAAACTGAAGGAAGCAATGGCCTATTCTTTAAAAGCCGGGGGAAAAAGGATCAGGCCGCTTTTATTATTCGCCGTCATCGAGTCATGCGGCAAAAACCCGATGCTGGGACTTCCCGTCGCCCTGGCATTGGAAATGGTCCATACATATTCTTTGATCCATGACGACCTTCCGAGCATGGATAACGATGATTTAAGAAGGGGGCTGCCCACCAACCATAAGGTGTATGGAGAAGCGATGGCCATTTTGGCCGGAGACGGTTTGCTGACATACGGTTTTGAGCTGATCGCCGCTGATTCTTCGTTAGATCCGGCCACGCGCATCCATATGATTCGCCTATTGGCCCAATGTGCCGGCCCCGAAGGGATGGTAGGCGGCCAAGTGGCCGATCTCGAAGGGGAAAATCAAGCTCTTGCAATCAATGAACTTGAGCATATTCACCATCGTAAAACAGGCAAATTATTATCGTTCGCCATTTTGGCCGGAGCTCAAATCGGCGGAGCCCGGGAAGATCAAATCAGATCATTCCAAAAGTTTTCCTATCATCTTGGCCTAGGGTTTCAAATCAGTGATGACATTTTGGATGTTGAAGGCGATGAAGATTTACTGGGGAAACCGGTGGGAAGCGATACGGGCAAACATAAAAGTACGTATCCTGCTTTACTTTCGATGGAGGGAGCCAAAAAGCAGCTTGAGTACCACATCGACGAAGCAAAATCCGCGTTAAGGGAGACGAAGCTGTCGACCGGTTTGCTGGAGCAAATCACCGACCTGATCGCGGTCCGCACTTTTTAGGAAAATTTTGTATCATTTGATATGGCAAGGCGATTATGTTATAATTTTTTGCAGATTATCGGATGGTGCAGTATTCTAGTCAGCCTACCGGTTCTGAAGGTGAGCCTAAAAATTCACTAAAGGGCACATCGATGAAGTTCCTTGTTCCGGCTTGAGGAGCCCAGCCTTGGGTCGGAGCTGGGAGTAAAGGTTTAAGGGCGATCCACAAAGGCATGTGGGCGTAGACCCTTTACCGCGGAGGCTTCGCCATGTTCGTCCGGCTTAACAAGCGCATATGAACGAACGCGGAGTATAGACCTGCGACGTGATGTGGGGCATCACTAGCAGCGTAGCCTGCCTTGCGTGAAGCTTGAGGGGATTATGGTTATAAGAAAACGGAACGGTTGGCCATCGTCCCGTTTCTTTTCGTCCATATGAAATCAGCTTTGCAAAAGAGGCTAAGAACTTGGTTAAAGGTTGTTGAGGAAATCTCCTAGACTGTTCCCAAGGACATGATAAGAGGATTATAGTGCGGACTGAGTGGCAATCCAGTCTGGCAGATGGCGACACTGCCAAAGCGGGTTTAAAGGGAAACCGCCGCCATGGCGACATGCGGTACCCGCTTGGGAAAACCTACTGGACCTAAGCCGTAATTTTTACTCTTATGATGGCCATCCGGCCTTAATTCTGATAAACGGTGAATGAAAACTGATTATGAATGATTTGATTAAAAATTCTATAAAATGGAGTATAAGCATTGCCGTTATCACTTTTGTGTTAGCGGCTGTTTTTTCAATTGCTTCAAACGGCATTTTAATTGGAGTACCTTGGACATTGGGCCTTCTTGTTGTTCTTATTATTGTATTAATAGGAATTTTATTTGATATGATCGGGATTGCTGCGGCCGCTGCCATAGAAACGCCCTTTCATTCAATGGCGGCAAGGAAGGTTCACGGGGCAAAGCATTCGATTTTGATATTAAGAAATGCGGACAGGGTGGCAAGTTTTTGCAATGATGTCATTGGCGATATTTCCGGAATCATAAGCGGAACAGCGTCCGCCCTTGTCGTCATTCAAATTGCCCAGTCCGTCCGCCTGCCGGCTGCATCACCTGCCGAATATGCGATCAATGTGGGCCTGACGAGTCTCATTGCCGCTTTGACCGTTGGAGGAAAGGCGTTGGGCAAGTCCTTTGCAATTACATACTCACGTGATATTATTTTTCATGTAGGAAAAATATTGCAGTTCCTGGAAGATAAAATCCATATCACGATTATAAAAAACAAAAAGAAAAAAAGGCCGAAGCAAAAATCCAAGAAACGAAAGTGAGTGATCCGTTTGGATCTCATGTCAATTAAAAACCCCTCTTTTTTAAAGGATCTTAACATACAGCAGCTGGAAGAACTCAGCTCGGAAATCCGGCGTTTCCTGATTGAAACATTATCCAGGACAGGAGGCCATATCGGTCCGAATTTGGGGGTAGTAGAGCTGACCATTGCCCTTCATCAATGCTTTGACAGCCCGAAAGATAAAATTATTTGGGATGTCGGCCATCAGTCATACGTACACAAGATTTTAACGGGGAGAGCGTCCCAATTTGATACCCTCCGCCAATATAAAGGGTTATGCGGGTTTCCCAAAATGTCGGAAAGTGAACATGACGTTTGGGAGACCGGGCACAGTTCCACGTCATTGTCCGCGGCGATGGGCATGGTCATTGCCCGCGATGTAAAAAAGGAAAACCATTTTGTGATCCCGGTTATTGGCGACGGGGCACTGACCGGCGGCATGGCCCTTGAAGCCTTGAACCATATCGGCCATGAGCAAAAGGACATGATCGTTGTCCTTAATGACAATGAGATGTCCATAGCGCCCAATGTCGGTGCATTGCACAACGTGCTCGGAAGGCTCAGAACGGCAGGAAAGTATCAGTGGGTCAAGGAAGAGCTTGATTACTTATTGAAAAAGATTCCGGCTGTTGGCGGAAAATTGGCAGCGACAGCGGAAAAAGTAAAAGACAGCCTCAAATATATGCTGGTTTCCGGCGTTTTTTTTGAAGAACTCGGATTTACCTATCTGGGCCCCGTGGATGGCCACGACTTTGGTTCGTTATTTGAAAACCTGTCGTACGCAAAGAAAACAAAAGGTCCTGTTTTATTGCATGTCATCACAAAAAAAGGAAAAGGGTATGAACCGGCAGAGCATGACAGGATCGGAACCTGGCACGGAACGGGCCAATATAAAATAGAAACGGGAGATATTATCAAACCTGTCAATGCCCCTCCTTCGTGGAGTTCATTGGTCAGTGAAACGGTCAGAAAACTTGCCCGCACCGACGAGCGTATTGTCGCCATTACCCCGGCCATGCCGGTCGGCTCCAAGCTGGAAAGTTTTGCCGAAGAATTTCCGGACCGGATGTTTGATGTGGGAATTGCCGAGCAGCATGCCGCAACAATGGCTGCCGGTCTGGCTACCCAAAAAATGAAGCCCTTCCTGGCGATCTACTCCACTTTTCTGCAAAGGGCGTATGATCAAGTACTTCATGATATTTGCCGGCAAAATGTAAATGTTTTTATCGGGATAGACAGGGCCGGTCTCGTTGGTGCAGACGGAGAAACTCACCAGGGCGTATTCGATATTGCTTTTTTGCGGCATTTGCCGAATATGGTGATCATGATGCCGAAAGACGAAAATGAAGGCCAGCATATGGTCAATACGGCGATTAAATATGATGACGGACCGATCGCACTGCGTTTTCCGCGGGGAAATGGCTACGGTGTTTCAATGGATTCGGACCTGAAACAAATCCCGATCGGTTCGTGGGAGGTGTTAAGGCAGGGGACAGATGCTGCCATATTGACATTTGGCACGACGATCCCCATGGCGCTTGAAGCCGCAAGCAGGCTTGAAAAACAGGGCATTTCCGTCCAAGTGGTCAACGCCCGTTTTATCAAACCGCTTGATGATCAGCTCCTGCACGGCCTTTTGCGGAGAAATATGCCGATCTTGACGATTGAGGAGGCCGTATTGCAGGGGGGCTTCGGCAGTGCCGTTCTTGAGTTTGCCAGTGAACACGGATACCGCCATGCCTTCATTGACAGGCTCGGCGTCCCCGATCGCTTTATAGAGCATGGCAGCGTCAAAGAGCTGCTGAAGGAAATCGGGATGACACCCGAGAATGTTGTCATGAAAATAAAGGCGCTGATGCCGAAAAAACAAAAAAGGGCATAATACATGAAAACAAAAAAAATGAGGCTGGACCTGCTCCTGGTTGAAAGGGGCTTGATGGAAACAAGGGAAAAAGCGAAAAGGGCGATTATGGCTGGAATCGTGTATACGAACGAAATGCGGCTCGACAAACCCGGTGAGAAAGTGGGCATAGACATTCCTCTTACCGTGAAGGGGAATGTCATTCCCTATGTAAGCAGGGGCGGCTTGAAATTGGAAAAAGCGATTCGCCGTTTCCAATTACATTTGAAAGATAAAACCGTGCTTGATATCGGTGCTTCGACCGGCGGCTTTACAGACTGTGCACTTCAGCACGGGGCAAAAATGTCCTATGCCCTCGATGTTGGGTATAATCAGCTTGCCTGGAAACTGAGGCAGGATGAACGTGTCGTCGTAATGGAAAGGACGAATTTTCGCCATGTAACGCCTGATGAATTTCCGGTCAAGCCGGATATGGCAGTGATAGATGTCTCTTTTATCTCGTTAACCTTGATCTTGCCTGTTTTAAAAAACATACTTGTTCCCGGTGGTGATGTCATTGCGTTAATCAAGCCGCAGTTTGAGGCCGGCAAAGACCAGGTTGGCAAAAAGGGGATCGTACGGGAACCGAAAACTCATGAACAAGTCATTATGAAAATAAAAGAGTTTGCCATCTCCGAAGGTTACGATGTCAAAAACCTTGATTTTTCCCCGATTACCGGCGGTGAAGGGAATATTGAGTTTCTCATTCATTTGCGGTATGAAGGCAAAAAGGAAACGGGCAGCGACGAAACAAGCGTGAAGGTGGCGGATATTGTTCAACAGGCGCATCATCAATTCAACAAGTAACGAAGGGCAATCTGTTCCAGATTGCCCTTTTTTCAATGAAAAATTATAATACTAATAATGATGGACAGCATAAAAATGCAATTTAATGCAAATGCAAGAGGTGGAAAATATGAGCAAGGGACGGCGTCATTTGAAAATCCGTGAAGTGATCGGAAAAAGGGAAATCGAAACCCAGGATGAACTGGTCGATTACTTGAAAAATCAAGGCTTTAACGTTACGCAGGCAACCGTGTCACGGGACATCAAGGAATTGCATCTCGTGAAAGTTCCTCTTCCGGACGGGCGGTATAAATATAGCCTTCCAGCCGATCAGCGGTTTAATCCGCTTCAAAAGTTAAAACGGTTGTTAACGGATTCTTTTATTGGAATCGATCATACGGATAACTTTATTGTTTTAAAAACACTCCCGGGAAATGCGCAGGCTATTGGCGCATTGATCGATAACCTTGATTGGGAAGAAATTATGGGTACGATTTGTGGAGATGACACGTGCTTGATTATTTGCAGGGCACCCGAATATGCGGAAACAATCAATGAAAAGTTTATCAACATGCTTTAAGGGGAGGAATTCTTTGTTACAGGAATTGTCGATTAGAAACTTTGCCATCATTGACAAAATATCCATTTCATTTTCGGAAGGATTGACTGTTTTAACCGGTGAAACAGGGGCCGGCAAATCGATAATCATTGACGCGGTCCATTTGTTGGTCGGAGGGCGCGGATCAGCGGAGTTTGTGCGGCATGGGGAAAAAAAGGCGGAAATCGAAGGCCTGTTTTATATCCATGACGAACATTCCTGTATGGAGAAAGCAAAGGAAATTGGAATTGACGCAGAAGAAGGGATGGTTGTATTGCGCCGGGAAATTTCAAATACCGGCAAAAGCGTGTGCCGGATTAACGGAAAGCTTGTCACGATCTCCGCCATGCGTGAGATCGGCAGTTCGTTAATCGATATCCATGGGCAACATGAGCACCAGGAATTGATGAATGACGCTTTGCATTTATTGCTTTTGGATCAATACGGCAAAGAGGAAATCATGCCTGCAAGGGAGCGTTACGCCAAAGTTTATGAAAAATATGTGGATGTACAAAATAAAATTGATGAGCTAAGCAAAAACGAGCAGCAAATGGCCCATCGCCTCGATTTGCTTCAATTTCAAGTGCAGGAAATTGAAAAAGCAAACCTTCAAGCGGATGAAGATGAGCTGCTGGAAGAAGAAAGGAAGCGGCTTGCCAATTTTGAAAAGTTGTTCGCCTCCTTAAAAGACGGCTACGAACAGCTGCAGGGAGACCAGCGCGGCCTTGACTATATCGGCCATGCGATGAGCATATTGGAAACAGCGGCGGAAATCGACCATAAATACCAATCCATCATCGAGACTGTATCCAACAGTTATTATATGCTGGAGGATGCCGTTTCAACGATCAGAACCGAGCTTGATCTGCTTGAATACGATCCCATGCGGTTAAATGAAATTGAATCGCGTCTGAATGAAATCAGCCAGCTAAAAAGGAAATACGGTTATTCGGTACAAAACATTTTGGATTACCATAAGAAAATCAAGGAAGAAATCGAATCGATCCTTAACAAGGAAGACCGCATCGAAGAGTTGCAAAAACAACTTGACAGGCTAAAAATACAATTAATGGAAAAGGGCAGGCAATTGACTGAAATCCGGAAAAAATGGGCAAACAAGTTAACAAGCGCGATTCACCGGGAATTAAAAGAACTGTATATGGACCAGACCGTTTTTGCGGTTATTTTTAATGAGCAGCCCCCAAATGGACACGGGTTGGAAAGCATTCAATTTTACATTTCAACAAATCCCGGAGAGCCATTAAAACCCTTGTCTAAAGTAGCTTCCGGCGGGGAGCTGTCACGCATGATGCTTGCGCTTAAAACAATATTTTCCACAAGGGTCACTTCCGTCATTTTTGATGAAGTGGATACGGGTGTAAGCGGCCGGGTCGCACAGGCGATGGCCGAGAAAATTTATAAGATATCCGTCAATTCGCAAGTTTTATGTATTTCTCATTTGCCCCAAGTCGCTGCAATGGCGGATCATCATATGCTCATTTCCAAAGAAATCATTGAAGGAAGAACGAGAACAACGATCAAAAGCCTGAATGAAAAAGAAAAAATAAAAGAAATTGGCCGCTTGATATCCGGAACAGAGATAACTGAAATTACAAAAAGACATGCAAAGGAATTGCTCCAAACTGCCTATACCCTGAAAAAGTCTTAAAAAAAATGAAAAGCTATCCTCCATTGGACATCTTTTTTTCTCGCCCCCAGTTATAATTGCACGTTCCGGAGGTCACATTATAACTGTGGACTAGAAGGCGAGGAGAGTGAAAAAGAAACTGATGAAAGAGCGACTAAGAAAGTTAACAGGTGTAATTCTCCTTGTATCTCTATTCATGATCGGCTTTTCCAAGCCGTTCCAACAATATGTTCACATTCCGCAAAGCATCACGATGTTCGAAGGGGAGAAGCAGGTTTTTCCAAAGTCAACTGCTGTTGCTGCAGCCACTGAAGCGGTGAACACGTTCACACTTAAGGATCAGAATGATGCCGTCTCATTAACGGGGGAAAACAGCGGCAAAGATGAAATGATCCTTCAACTTGCCGGTTTGCCCGTGAAGAAGGTGGACGTCAACGTACTGAAAAATTTCAAGGTACTCCCAGGCGGCCAATCCATCGGTGTCAAATTGAACACATTGGGTGTTCTCGTTGTCGGACATCATCTTGTGACCAACAAGGACGGAAAAGTTTCCCCTGGTGAAGATGCCGGGATCAAGGTTGGCGATATGATAACAGAGATCGACGGGAACAAAATTAAAAGCATGGACGAAATAGCCAATTATGTTGAAAGAGCCGGCAAGGACGGAAAACCGCTCAATATGGTGATTCGCCGGGAACAGGAGCAATTTGAGACAAAACTCCTCCCAATAAAGGACGAAAAGGAAAAGACCTTTAAATTGGGCCTGTATATTAGAGACTCTGCCGCAGGGATCGGAACAATGACTTTTTATGATCCAAAATCGAAAAAATACGGTGCCCTCGGGCATGTTATATCTGATATGGACACGAAAAAACCCATTGTTGTGGAAGATGGGCAAATTGTGAAATCAACGGTAACAGCCATTGAAAAAGGAAAGCACGGAACTCCCGGGGAAAAACTGGCCCGCTTTTCCGGAAATAAAGAAATCATTGGGAACATTACGTTAAACAGTCCATTTGGCATTTTTGGAACGTTAAAAAAAGACATCAAGAACGGCGTGATGGACAAGCCGCTTTCCATTGGCCTGTCCCATCAAGTAAAAGAAGGGCCTGCCAAAATTTTAACTGTTACAAACGGCAATGATGTAGAGGCGTATGACATCGAAATTGTTAGTACCATCCCGCAAAAATTCCCGGCTACCAAAGGAATGGTCATTAAGGTAACCGATAAAAGATTGTTGAACAAAACCGGTGGAATTGTTCAGGGAATGAGCGGGAGCCCGATTATTCAAAACAACAAGCTTGTCGGGGCGGTAACCCATGTATTTGTCAATGATCCAACTTCCGGGTATGGCGTCCATATTGAATGGATGCTGCATGAAGCCGGCATCAATATTTATGAACAAGAAAAAATGGAAAAAGCCGGTTAGGGGGCCATATGCCCCCTTTTTTTTTGTAAAAAATACGAACGGTATTTACACAAAGACGATCCGGAACCCCCGATCGGGTTTGACGGAATATACGATCAAATTCTATTCCAGCCAACCTCCCGCCACTTACTTCTAAGAAAGACGCGGAGCGTTTTTCTTTTAAGGAAAATTCTTATCGATTTATGTCGAAAACAGTAGAGAAAATTGGCAAATAAAAGCCTTCCTTGTCTTTTTATCTTATTTTTGAAATATAAAAAGGATTTTACCTTTTCTTGGCGTATTTGTCTGTTAGAATAAAAATATACTCATAATAAACCGTGAAGATTTAGGGAGGAACTAAAATTGGCGAAAATAAAAGTTGCACTTGTAGATGATAACCGCGAATTAATTTCTTTGCTTGTGGAATATATGTCCACCCAAAGCGACATCGAAATTGTAGGAACAGCGCATAATGGGCAAGATTGCCTAAACCTGCTGGAGAAAGTCGATGTTGATGTTCTTATCCTGGACATTATTATGCCTCATTTGGATGGTCTTGGCGTTTTGGAGAGAATCAGGGAATCAGAAACAATTCCGTTTCCGAATGTCATCATGCTGACCGCGTTCGGTCAGGAAGATGTAACAACAAAAGCAGTGGAACTCGGTGCATCCTACTTTATTCTGAAACCGTTTGATATGGAATATTTAGCAAACCATATAAGAAATGTAAGCGGGAAAGGAAACCGGACCGTAAAATCCGCATCATCCCAAACGAAAAAGCAAGGCGAGGATAAAGCAAGAAATCTCGAAGCGAGCATTACAACCGTTATCCACGAAATCGGCGTTCCTGCCCATATTAAAGGCTATCTGTACTTAAGGGAAGCGATTTCAATGGTATATCATGATATTGAATTGCTTGGTGCGATTACAAAAGTTCTTTATCCGGACATCGCAAAAAAATACAACACGACAGCCAGCCGTGTTGAAAGAGCCATTCGCCATGCGATTGAAGTGGCATGGAGCCGGGGAAATATTGATGCGATTTCATCCTTGTTCGGCTATACGATCAGCATGTCCAAAGCCAAGCCTACAAATTCGGAATTCATTGCCATGGTTGCGGATAAATTAAGACTGGAGCATAAAGCATCCTAATATTCGCTGGCCGCAAGACTCCCGCCCTCAAAAAATCGGAGAGGCAGGGTGCAGGATGCGATTGCTTTTACCAAAAGGGGGGATGAATAAAACCCCATACAAGGGAGTTTTGAATATATAAGGGTATCAATAATTAAATACCCTTTGAGGTGGTGGGCAGATGACATATATACTGGCACATCG
This sequence comes from Siminovitchia jepli, assembly GCF_047228825.1. Taxonomy (NCBI): domain Bacteria; kingdom Bacillati; phylum Bacillota; class Bacilli; order Caryophanales; family Bacillaceae; genus Siminovitchia; species Siminovitchia jepli. The sequence continues at coordinate 75,179 of NZ_JBFEGN010000003.1, read as the reverse complement.
GGGATCTGCGGGCACTCACCCGGAAAATACGATGGAGGCTTTTGTTGCGGCGGAAAAAGCGGGAGCCGACGGGATTGAGCTGGATGTTCAATTAACGGCGGATGGGGAGATCGTCGTCATCCATGATATTACCGTTGACAGGACGACAAACGGCAGCGGATACGTGGAAGATTTTACTTTTGAACAGATCCGAAAATTGAAAGCGAATTTCCATGCTACCCATTTTTTTAAGAAAACCACACGCATTCCTTCTTTGCGGGAAGTTTTCGAGTGGCTTGAAGGGAATGGCCTTCTATGCAATATCGAGCTGAAAAATGCCGTAAAGGCGTATAAAGGATTGGAAGAGAAAGTGATTGATCTAGTCAGGGAATTTTGTTTTGAAAGGCGGACAATCATTTCTTCGTTTAAACATTATTCACTTGTTCATTGTGTGCATTTGGCGCCTGAAATCCAAACGGCCCCGCTGTATAATGAAGTTCTGTTCCGGCCTTGGGAATATGCAAGATCACTTCAGGCAAGCGGCATTCATCCCAAACTGAAATCCATTTCCGCCGAAGCAATACAGGTGGCCATGGATTGCGGGATTGCGGTTCGGCCCTTTACGGTCAATAAAGAAAGGGACATGAAGAAACTATTTGCCATCAATTGTTCAGCCATTATAACCGATTATCCGGGAAAAGCGTTTCGAATCAGGAATCAATACTCATAAAAGGTCTGCATATTGCGCAGATCTTTTTCTTGGGTATATTCATTTGTGAGACCGGCTGGGGGCACCGAAACAAACAGTGGGGGATTTTCATCCCCCACTGTTTGAAGCTTCACTTTATCTTTTTTTAAAACGGTCCTGTACCTTGTTTCTTTTTCGGTCCCGGTGCAAAATGAAACCTCCGATAAAACTGAACCCGACAATAAAATAAACGAGCCCGGCAAGAAATTGAATCCCCAAACCCGGATAAGGCGACTGTAAAATCCCGAACAGCATATCCCTCATCAATTTAATGCCATAACCCGCCAAAAGCCCTGGGAGCAATAATATAATAAGCGCAATAATCCGTGCCATATAAATCTCCTTGAAAAAATACTTCAAAAAAATCATATCCTATCGGTAACATTTGTCAAGCAAGGAGCTTTTCGTTACAATCAATTGTGACAAGTATTATTTACCGGCAGACAGCTTATTTTTAACAAAACTTGAATATTGGGGGTTGTTCTGTGAACGTATTCAAAAGCCTGGCAGATCATGACTATGAACAATTGGTATTTTGTCACGATGAGCAGTCTGGATTAAAGGCAATTATAGCCATCCATGACACCACGTTGGGACCTGCACTCGGCGGAACAAGAATGTGGACGTACGACAGTGAAGAAGCAGCCATTCAAGACGCCCTGCGGCTTGCCAGGGGAATGACTTATAAAAATGCGGCAGCCGGTTTAAACCTGGGCGGAGGAAAAGCCGTTATCATGGGTGATCCGAAAAAAGACAAAAATGAAGAAATGTTCAGGGCATTCGGCAGATATATACAGGGGTTGAACGGACGCTACATTACTGCTGAAGATGTAGGGACAACCGTACACGATATGGATCTAATCCACGAAGAGACGAATTTTGTAACCGGAATTTCCCCGGCCTTTGGCTCTTCCGGGAATCCTTCCCCGGTCACCGCCTATGGCTGCTATGTCGGAATGAAAGCCGCCGCAAAAGAGGCATTCGGCACTGATTCATTAGAAGGAAAAACAGTAGCGGTTCAAGGAGTGGGAAACGTTGCCTTTGAACTTTGCCGCTATTTGTCCGAAGAAGGCGCGCACCTGATTGTAACGGACATTAATAAAGATGCCGTAAACAGGGCGGAAGAAGCTTTTGGCGCAAAGGTCGTGGATCCGGGGGATATTTATGCCGTAAAGGCTGACATCTTTTCTCCTTGTGCACTCGGAGCCGTGATCAATGATGAAACGATTCCCCAGCTTAAAGTGAAAGTCATTGCGGGTTCAGCAAACAACCAGCTAAAGGAAAATAGGCATGGAGACATCATTCATGAAATGGGCATCGTATACGCCCCTGACTATGTCATCAACGCCGGGGGAGTCATCAATGTAGCAGATGAACTTTACGGTTATAACAAAGAGCGGGCGTTAAAGAAAGTGGAAACAATATACAATAATGTCGAGAAAGTGATCATGATCTCAAAACGGGATCACATTCCTACATATATGGCGGCAGACCGCATGGCTGAAGAAAGAATAGAAAAGATCAAAAATTCCCGAAGCCAGTTTTTATTGAATAACAAGCACATTCTCCATAATCGTATATAGACAAACTTCCCAAAAGGTCGCGGTGCCGAGCACCCAATCGTGGATCGGAACCAATGGAGCGCCGCATTTGAATGTGAATGGGGTATGAGGAGGACAAAAAATGGCAAAAGAGTATGACCTCGTTATCATCGGTGGGGGTACGGGCGGGTATGTTGCCGCCATCCGCGCGTCACAGTTAGGCTTGAAAACGGCGCTTGTGGAGAAAGAACAGCTTGGCGGCACATGCCTGCATAAAGGCTGCATTCCAAGCAAAGCGCTGCTTCGTACCGCAGAAGTGTATTCGACGGCCAAACGGAGTGCTGAATTCGGAGTTTCCTCCGAAAATGTCCACTTGAATTTTTCAAAAGCGCAGGAACGGAAAAACGGGATTATCCAAAAGCTGCACCAAGGCGTCCAGCATTTGATGAAAAAAGGGAAAATCGACGTTTATTACGGTATCGGCAGAATTTTGGGACCTTCCATTTTTTCGCCAATGCCGGGCACTGTCTCTGTGGAAATGGACAGTGGCGAAGAAAATGAAATGCTTATTCCAAAAAATGTCATCCTTGCTTCCGGCTCCCGGCCAAAATCCCTGCCGGGGCTGGATATCGACGGTACAACTGTTTTAACCTCGGATGAAGCGCTGGAAATGGAGCAGCTACCCAAGTCGGTTTTGATTATTGGCGGAGGAGTAATCGGCATCGAATGGGCTTCCATGTTATCGGATTTTGGCGTGGAAGTAACCATTTTGGAATATGCAGACCGGATTTTGCCTGCGGAGGATCGTGACATTTCCAAAGAAATGGAAAGAATTTTAAAGAAAAAGAAGGTCAAGGTTGTTGCGAATGCTAAAGTCCTGCCTGAATCAATTCAAAAAACAGGTGAATCGGCCTCCATTTCTTCCGTTGTTAAAGGGGAGGAACAGACTTTTGCGGCCGAAAAAATACTCGTTTCGGTAGGGCGCCAGCCAAACACCGAAAACCTTGGACTGCAAAATACGGATATTGAGCTTGACCGCGGCTTCATTAAAGTCAATGAAAACTATCAAACGAAGGAAGCGCATATTTATGCGATTGGAGATGTGATCGGGGGCCTCCAGCTTGCCCATGTAGCCTCTTATGAAGGAATGAAGGCAGTCGAGCATATTGCGCGCCAAGACCCAACGCCGATCATATATAAAGATGTACCGAGGTGCGTCTACAGCAACCCGGAAATAGCAAGTGTCGGTTTAACGGAGGCAGAGGCGAAAGAACTCGGACATCAAGTCAAAACAGGTAATTTTTCATTCAAAGCAATCGGAAAGGCTCTCGTTTACGGCGAAACGGACGGCTTTGTAAAAATCATCGCCGACGGGGAAACGAATGATATTCTTGGAATACATATCATTGGCCCTCATGCAACGGACATGATATCGGAAGCCGGACTTGCACGAGTCCTTGATGCGACACCGTGGGAAGTTGCAAACTCCATTCATCCACACCCGTCATTAAGCGAAGCGATCGGTGAAGCTGCACTTGCTGTTGATGGCCGGGCGATCCATTCATAAAAAGGAAATTACGGGAGGAGAAATAAATGGCAAAAAATCGTCATAAAGAGCTCGGATTGAGCGATCAGGAAGTAGTGAGCATGTATGAGACCATGATACTCGCCCGGCGAATTGATGAGCGGATGTGGCTTTTAAACCGATCCGGAAAGATTCCGTTTGTCATTTCCTGCCAGGGCCAGGAAGCCGCTCAGGTGGGTGCGGCTTTCGCGCTTGATCGAAATCAAGACTACATACTTCCTTATTATCGGGATCTCGCTGTCGTTTTATCGTTCGGCATGACGCCGAAGGAAGTGCTTCTTTCCGCTTTTGCGAAAGCGGATGATCCAAATTCGGGCGGACGTCAAATGCCGGGACATTTCGGCCAAAAGAAGAACAGGATCGTGACAGGCTCATCGCCGGTTACAACACAAGTTCCCCACGCCGTTGGTGTGGCGCTCGCCGCACGAATGGACAAGAAAGATCTTGTTGCTTTTGTCACATTTGGGGAAGGGTCGTCGAACCAGGGTGATTTTCATGAAGGCGCCAACTTCGCCGGAGTTCATAAACTCCCTGTTATTTTCATGTGTGAAAACAACAAATATGCCATTTCCGTTCCGGTTGAAAAACAGCTTGCCTGTGAAAAGGTATCAGACCGTGCCATCGGCTACGGCATGCCGGGAATTACCGTAGATGGCAAAGACCCGCTTGAAGTGTACAAAGTCATCAAGGAAGCAAGAGAGCGGTGCTTGAGAGGGGAAGGGCCGACACTAATTGAAACGATGTGCAACAGGCTTACGGCACATTCATCGGATGACGACGACCGTTTTTATCGGTCTCCGGATGAGGTGGCCAAGGCGAAAAGCGAAGATCCGATTATTTTATTTGGCGCCTACTTGAAAGAAAGCGGCGTAATGACAGACGAAATGGAAAAAGAAATCAATGAACGGGTCATGAAACAAGTTAACGAGGCGACGGAATATGCGGAAGAAGCTCCGTATGCAGCCCCGGAAGACGCCTTGAAACATGTGTATCACGAAGGGGAGCAGGGGGAACTTTTATGGCAGTAATCTCTTATATTGAAGCAGTGACGAGTGCGCTTAAAGAAGAGATGGAGCGTGATGAGAAGGTATTTGTGCTTGGTGAAGATGTAGGCAGGAAGGGCGGGGTGTTTAAAGCAACCCAAGGATTATATGAGCAGTTCGGGGAAGAACGGGTCATTGATACGCCTCTAGCCGAATCAGCGATCGCCGGCGTTGGAATAGGGGCTGCATTGTACGGCTATCGGCCGGTTGCAGAGATGCAGTTTGCCGATTTTATTATGCCTGCAGTCAATCAAATTATTTCCGAAGCAGCCCGTATCCGGTACAGGTCCAATAATGATTGGAACTGTCCCATCGTGATCCGTGCTCCATATGGGGGCGGAGTGCACGGAGCACTTTATCATTCTCAATCCGTTGAAGCCATTTTTGCGAATCAGCCGGGACTGAAGATCGTCATGCCCTCGACTCCATACGACGTGAAAGGTCTGTTGAAAGCAGCGATACGCGACGAGGACCCGGTAATGTTTTTTGAACATAAGCGGGCGTACCGGCTGATTAAAGGGCATGTACCGGAAGAGGAGTATGTCCTGCCGATCGGAAAAGCAGATGTGAAACGCGAGGGAGACGACATAACGGTCATTACATACGGACTGTGTGTACATTTTGCGCTTCAGGCTGCCGAACGTTTGGCACAAGACGGCATTGAAGCCCATATTTTGGATTTACGGACGATTTATCCGCTTGATCAGCAAGCCATCATGGAGGCTGCATCCAAAACAGGGAAAGTGCTGCTTGTAACGGAAGATAATAAAGAAGGCAGCATCATGAGCGAAGTGGCGGCGATCATCTCCGAACATTGCCTGTTTGACTTGGATGCACCGATCAAAAGGCTTGCCGGCCCGGATATTCCAGCCATGCCTTATGCGCCGACAATGGAAAAATATTTTATGGTGAACCCGGACAAGGTTGAAAAAGCAATGCGGGAGCTTGCCGAATATTAATAGGCTTTCAAATCAAGCTTAAAGGGGGCTGAATCTTTGGCAATAGAAAATATTACAATGCCGCAGCTGGGTGAAAGCGTCACGGAGGGAACAATCAGCAAATGGCTCGTCAAACCGGGGGATCACGTCCATAAATATGATCCTATCGCCGAGGTGCTGACGGATAAAGTGAATGCCGAAATCCCTTCTTCTTTTACAGGAACGATTAAGGAACTGATCGCTGAAGAGGATGAAACACTGGCTGTCGGAGAAATCATTTGCACGATTGAAACAGAAGGCGATGGGGCTGTAAGCAAAACGGAAGGCCAAAATGCTGCTCCAGTTGCCAAGCAGGACATTCCTTCTCCCAAAAACACGGCAGACGAAAAAAAATCAAAAAAGCAGACGGCAAAAGCCCGCTATTCTCCGGCTGTCGTCCGGCTGTCCCAGGAATATAACATTGACTTGTCCCAAGTGGCAGGGACCGGAAAAGATGGCAGGATTACCCGCAAGAATTTGCAAATGCTGATTGATTCCGGCAACATTCCAACGGCCAAAGATGAACAAAAAGAAGCCGCATCAACAAGAACCGGTCCACAAACAGCATCAGTACAAACCGCTGCTATTCCGCTTGCATCCGGGGACGTTGAAATTCCGGTTGCCGGCATCAGAAAGGCCATTGCGGCCAATATGGTCCGGAGTAAACAAGAAATTCCGCATGCCTGGATGATGATTGAAGCGGACGTGACGAATCTTGTCAAATACCGGGATTCCATCAAGGAGGATTTTAAACGGCAGGAAGGGTTTAACCTGACGTATTTTGCCTTTTTTGTCAAAGCGGTTGCCCAGGCGTTAAAAGAATTCCCGGTGATGAATTCCATGTGGGCAGGAGACAAGATTGTCCAGAAAAAAGAGATAAACATCTCCATTGCAGTGGCGAGCGAAGATTCCCTTTTTGTCCCGGTGATTAAACATGCCGACGAACAATCCATAAAGGGAATCGCCAAAAATATTTATGAGCTGGCCAATAAGGCGAGAACAGGCAAACTCAAGAAAGAAGACGTTGAAGGCGGCACCTTTACAGTCAATAATACAGGGGCGTTCGGCTCTGTCCAGTCCATGGGTATCATTAATCATCCCCAGGCAGCCATTTTGCAAATCGAGTCGATTGTCAAACGGCCGATCGTCACAAGCGATAACGCCATTGCCATTCGCGATATGGTCAATATGTGTTTGTCTTTGGATCACCGGATCCTTGACGGACTCATTTGCGGCCGCTTTTTAAAACGTGTGAAAGAAATCTTGGAAAGTATGTCAAAGGAAAATACGCCGGTTTATTAAATCCGCTGTAGCCTGTGTTCATGAGTACACAGGCTGTTTATTTTTTCCTGCATTTTTGTATGAAAACAAAACATTTATTGAAGTTAAAGTAAATGTTACTATGTAACTATTAGAATATTTATGTAAAAAATAAATCTGTTATACAACAAAAATTAGCGAGTTGTCTCATTGTGTCAACTATACTAATATAGATAATATACAATATGATTTTCGGGCAGTAATCAATGATGGCATGGGAAAGGAAGAGCTGCATGAATACTGAACAGGCGAGAAATACGACATTTCAGAGAGCCGGCCGGGAGGAGTGGGCCGAGGCGGCCAAAAAATCGCTTCGCAAAGATACGATCGGCCATTTGTACAGAAAAACGTATGAAGGCATTACACTAAGCCCTCTGTACACGGAAGCAGATTCTGTACCTGCAGATCAATTCCCGGGAGAAGGTTCTTATTTGCGGGGCTTTTATGGCACTGAACGTCCAGGGTGGCGCATTGCCCAAAGGCTGGTCCATCCCGACTGGAATGAGCTGAAAAAACAAATCGGTTTATCGCTTCAGCGGGGGCAGGATGCGCTCTCTTTTGATCCTGACCGATTAAACGATATGGCAGAACTCAGTTTTACGGAATTAAACGGGATTGCTGCTTTAAACAAGGTCCCATTATGTATTTTTTCAAAATCAAATTATCCTGCAATCGCCAAAAAGCTGTTGGAAGCTCATGCAAGCGGCATTTTCGGAGCCGCAGCCACTGACATGATCAGTTCCCATCTTGAAGCCGGACTCATTGTTGATGAGCACGGCGAAGAAATGAAAAGCTGGCTGGATGTTCTGAAAGCATTGGATTCGCAATACCCTGAGCTTAAAACGATTCTGATTGATCTGGAGCCGTTCAATGCCGGTGGCGGTCATGCCGGACACGAACTGGGAGCCGCTTTGGCCGGCGCTGTGTTTTATGTGGAAAAGATGAAGGAAATGGGCTGGCCGCCGGAAAAAACAGCTGGTAAATTCATATTTAATTTTGCGATTGGCAGCCAATTCTTTACCGAAATCGCAAAGCTCCGCGCATTTCGGATGCTGTGGAAGACGGTTGCAGATGCATATGGCATCCCGAATGATCAAAATAAAGTTCTCGTCAGCGCTGAGACTTCGGAATTCACAAAATCGGTCATTGATCCGTATGTCAATATGCTTCGTGCCGGAAGTGAAGCGTTTTCAGCTGTTGTTGGCGGCATAGATTTTCTTCACGTCACTCCTTTTGATCACTTGACAGTGGAAGGGAACGCTTTTTCCGAAAGAATCGCCAGAAATACGCAGCTGCTGCTCAAGGATGAATCCTATATAGATAAAGTGATGGATCCTGCAGGCGGCTCCTTTTATATTGAGTCGTTAACGAAAGAATTGGCTGAAAAAGGGTGGGCGTTCTTTTTGGAGATTGACAAACATGGGGGCATTCTGCAATCTCTTGCATCCGGCTGGCTGCAACATCAAATAAAAGAAACCGCCCTTGCAAGAATGAGAGATTCCGAGACGCGAAAACAATCGATCATTGGTGTAAATGTATATGCTTTAAGTTCGGAAACAGCGGATGAGCCGCTTTTAAAGGCCAAAAAGCCAACGGAATTTGACAAAAGACAGATAGAGCCGCTTCCCAGGCTGCGTCTTGCACAACAGTTTGAAAGCTTAAGGAAAAGATCGATGAATCTGGCTGAAACCGGATTTATGCCGGAAGCCGCTCTTATTTGCCTTGGGAAATTAAAGGAATTTAAGCCGCGTGCCGACTTTGCGGCCGGAGTGCTGGCCACGGCGGGCATTCAATCAGAATGGAGCGGTGAATGCCATTCGCTTTCTGATGTAAAGTCTTTTATAAAAAGAAAGTCGTATAAATATTATTGCCTTTGTGGTCCGGATGCCTTGTACGATCAGTTGGCCGCCCCTATCGGGCGATGGATAAAGGAGAACGTTCCGGACGTCCATATCGATATCGCCGGCCGCTTTTCAGCTGAAGAATTGGCGGAATATGGACTGGATGGCACGCTGTACTCCGGGCAAAACATTTACAAGAAACTGGCCGGGATTCTGGACAGCTGGGAGGATGAGATCAATGCATAAAAAACCAGATTTCCAAACGATTCGACCAACATTTGGCGAAAAAAGCACGGGTTCCAAATCAAGCTTTGAAAATGGCTACGAAACGAATGAACAAATAAAAGTAAAATCTTTATATACAAGAGACGATCTTGACGGCTTGCGGTTTGTTGACACGCTGCCGGGCATCCCCCCATATACACGGGGGCCTTATCCGACAATGTACGTCAATCGCCCTTGGACTGTCAGGCAATATGCCGGCTTTTCCACCGCAGAAGAGAGCAACGCCTTTTACCGCCGTAATTTGGCCATGGGCCAAAAAGGGTTATCAGTGGCATTCGACCTGGCTACTCACCGCGGATATGATTCAGACCATCCGCGGGTGGAAGGCGACGTTGGAAAAGCGGGAGTTGCCATTGATTCCATTCTCGATATGAAAATATTGTTCGACGGCATTCCGCTTGATCAAATGTCGGTATCGATGACGATGAACGGCGCCGTTTTGCCGATCATGGCCTTTTATATCGTAACGGCGGAGGAGCAGGGCGTCAAAAAAGAGCAGCTTGCCGGGACAATCCAAAATGATATTTTAAAAGAATATATGGTACGGAACACGTATATTTATCCGCCGGAAATGTCCATGAGGATCATCGGCGACATTTTTGAATATACCTCAAAGAATATGCCTAAATTCAACAGCATTTCGATTTCCGGCTACCATATGCAGGAGGCAGGCGCTCCCGCGGACATTGAACTGGCCTATACGCTTGCAGATGGTTTGGAGTACGTCAGAACCGGCCTGCAAGCCGGCCTGGATATTGATTCCTTTGCGCCGCGTCTATCATTTTTCTGGGGCATTGGGATGAATTATTTTATGGAAGTGGCAAAGCTGCGGGCTGCCAGGACGATGTGGGCACAGCTGATGAGTCCCTTCAAGCCGAAAAATCCCAAATCGCTGGCGTTGAGAACGCACAGCCAAACATCCGGATGGAGCTTGACGGAGCAGGATCCTTTTAACAATGTCGTCCGGACGCTTATTGAAGCCCACGCCGCCGCGATGGGGCACACCCAATCTCTCCACACAAATGCCCTTGATGAGGCCATCGCTCTGCCGACCGATTTTTCGGCGCGGATTGCCCGCAATACGCAATTGTTTTTGCAGGAGGAAACGGGCATTACGAATGTCATTGATCCCTGGGGCGGTTCCTATTACGTCGAATCGCTTACTCAGGAGCTGATGGACCGCGCGTGGAAACATATCAACGAAATCGAAGAATTGGGCGGAATGACGAAAGCGATTGAAACCGGCCTTCCAAAAATGAGAATTGAAGAAGCCGCTGCAAGAAGGCAGGCGCTCATTGATTCGAAACAAGAAACGATTATCGGCGTGAACCGATATCAAGTCGATGAAGAAGAAGACATTGACATTTTGGACATTGATAATGAAGAGGTGCGAAGAAGGCAGGTTGAGCGGATTCAGCAATTAAAGCAAAACCGTTCTGAAGAACAAGTCCAGGCCGCTTTGCAGGCGTTAACCGAATGCGCAGAACAAAACAATGGCAACCTGCTTGAGCTTGCCGTTGAAGCGGCCAGGGCAAGAGCGACGCTCGGTGAAATATCGGGGGCCATTGAAAAAGCATGCGGGAGGCATAAAGCGATGATCCGCTCCGTATCGGGCGTATACAGCTCCCATTATACCAATGAAGAAGAAATGGCAATGGTCAAGGAAATGGCGGATGAATTCCTCGAAAATGAAGGAAGGAGACCCCGCATCCTGATTGCCAAAATGGGGCAGGACGGCCATGACCGCGGAGCAAAAGTGATTGCCACCGCCTTTGCGGATCTCGGATTTGATGTAGATATCGGCCCATTGTTCCAAACACCCGAAGAAACAGCCAAACAGGCTGTGGAAAACGATGTCCACGTCATTGGCTTCAGTTCATTGGCTGCCGGCCATAAAACACTCCTTCCCAAATTGGTAGGGGAATTAAATAAACTGGGAAGAGGAGACATCGTAGTGGTGATTGGCGGGGTAATCCCGCCCGGAGATTACGAGTTTCTCAAAAAACATGGGGCTTCCGCCATTTTTGGGCCCGGTACAGTCATTCCTGTTGCTGCCCAAAAGGTAATCGAGGAAATTTACAGGCGCCTTGGATATGAGGAAGTGGTCGAGATCGATGGGTGAGCAGAAATACAGGAAATTTATTAAACGAAGCCAGCAGGAACCAAATGTGGATGAACTTTTTAAGAGGGTGCTTGACGGTGACAGAATGTTTCTTTCAAAGGCGATTACGTTCATCGAAAGCAATGCACCCCGTCATGAAAAAGCGGCGGGAGAACTGATGCAGCGCCTGCTTCCCCACACCGGGAACTCGATCAGAATCGGGATTACGGGTGTGCCGGGGGCAGGGAAAAGCACCTTTATTGAAACATTTGGCCTAATGCTGTGCAACCTTGGCCATCGTGTAGCCGTGCTGGCAGTGGATCCGAGTTCCACTGTCAGGGGCGGAAGCATTCTGGGGGATAAAACGAGGATGGAACAGCTGTCAAAACATCCCAATGCCTTTATTCGTCCTTCTCCATCGGGAGGGACGCTTGGCGGTGTCCACCGAAAAACCCGGGAAACGATCCTAGCCTGTGAAGCGGCAGGCTATGATGTCATCCTTGTTGAGACAGTTGGTGTCGGGCAAAGTGAAGGGGTCGTCCGCGGAATGGTTGATTTTTTCATGATGCTTGCGATCACAGGGGCGGGGGATGAGCTCCAAGGGATGAAAAAAGGCATTATGGAGCTTGTTGATGCCATCATTATCAATAAAGCAGACGGGAGTAATGTGGAACTTGCCAAAAAAACAGCAAGGGAGTTTAAGCAAATTTTGCATTTCGTACAATCGCCGACCGACGGCTGGACGCCACGGGCGCTTCCCTGCTCGTCATTGAAAGGCACGGGAATAAAAGAAGTATGGGAAATGATTCAGCAATTTGCAACAGAGACGAAGTTGTCGGGGGTGTTTGAAAGCAGGCGAAAAAAACAGGCAAAAGATTGGCTGCACGCACTGATTCATGAACGGCTGCAAAAGCTCTTCTTTGAGCATGCAGAAATAAAAAAACTGATGCCGAAGATGGAGCATCAAGTCATGAATGAAGAGTTAACTGTAAAAGGAGCCTGTGATCAACTTTTTTCCGTTTTTAACAGAAACTAGATTCGCTCCTCCATAAAAAAGGGACAGCAGCTTGCCGTCCAAAAGACATCTAGGGAGTTTAGGGGTATGGATCTAGATGTATTTATATCATACCCGTTTTACAAGAAGTTAAACCAAAAGGTCCAGAAGTTGAAATAATATTGGGCGAATTGTTATGATAGCAATAGAAACCCGCAAAAAGGAGCGACAAAAATGAGCATGGATTTTAATATATTTATGAACGATGTAGTTCAAAGAGCACGTGAAGAAATGGAACAGGCAGGTTATGAACAGCTAAGAACCCCTGAAGACGTGGAAAAAGCACTGGGCAGAAAGGGCACCACTTTGGTGATGATTAATTCCGTATGCGGATGCGCCGGAGGGGTGGCTCGTCCGGCAGCTGCCCATGCCATCCATTATGACAAACGTCCTGACCATCTTGTAACGGTTTTTGCCGGACAAGATAAAGAAGCCACTGCAAAAGCAAGAAGTTATTTCACCAATTATCCGCCTTCTTCTCCATCTTTTGCCTTGCTGAAGGACGGGGAAATTTGCACGATGGTTGAGCGCCACGAAATTGAAGGCCATGATCCGATGTCTGTTGTCAACAAGCTTCAACGCTATTTTGACCAATATTGTGCTGAAGTTTAATTGCCTTAGAAGAGTATGAGTCTTCATCTTTCGCACAAGCTAACAAAAAAGGGTGAAGGCTTTTGCGTACGGTCTTTGTTTTATGTTTGCTGGCCGGGTCCGTTTTCTGGCCTTTCGGAACAGAAGTGTTGCCCGGGGACACGCTCATTATTGTCAACAAAAGAACGAATGAACTTGTTTTAATAGATCACGGACAAATTGTGTTGGCTTCCAAAGTGGCAACAGGTGCAAGGAATGAACTGACTCCCGAAGGATTTTTTACGATAAAAGTAAAAGCGGTCAACCCGTATTACCGGAAAAAGAACATTCCAGGGGGAGATCCCCGCAATCCGCTCGGATCGCGATGGATTGGATTTGATGCCAAAGGTACGGATGGCAGAATGTACGGCATACATGGCACAAACGATCCATTTTCAATCGGCATGTATGTTTCACAAGGCTGTATTCGAATGCCGGCGGGCACGCTTGAGGAATTGTACGAAAGGGTGCCGATCGGTACAAAAATTTGGGTCGTTCATTCCGGCAAGACGATGGAACAACTGGTCCGCGAAAGTGGGGCAATATAGAAAAAACAAGGCCTCCCCAGGTGCAGGCCTTGTTTTTCATTAGAGCATGAATGACAATCCGGCCATAACGGTGGTGGCAAGCATGGCAAACAGCATGAGATAAATGATGACACGCTGGATTTTTTTATTCGACAAATGTTTTCACTCCTTGAATCCCGATTCTTTAACTTTATTTTATATCCAATGTTTGAATGAGACAAGCATGCTTGGTTTTTTCCAAAGTAAGCCCAGGCCGGAAAAAATATGATTGTAGGGGTTGCAAAATGAATAAAGTGGATCACATTGGAATAGCCGTTCAGTCGATCGAAGCTATCCTCCCTTTTTACACGGAACAGCTAGGCCTCAAATGCATGGCCATCGAAGAAGTGGCAGCGCAGCAGGTAAGAGTTGCATTTATTGATGCCCATAATGTTAAGATTGAATTATTGGAACCGCTTCGAAACGCCGGCCCCATTGCCGCGTTTCTTGAAAAGCGCGGTGAAGGAATTCATCACATCGCATTTGGCGTCCGTTCGATTCAGGAGCGAATCAATGATCTGAAGGAGAAGGGAATTCGGATGATAGACGAGTCCCCCAGAAGGGGAGCCGGCGGAGCTCTCGTTGCCTTTATGCATCCAAAATCGGCGCATGGCGTCCTGTATGAACTTTGTGAAAAAGAGGAGCAGGGGGAAAAGTAAATGACAGATATATACGAAAAAATAAATGAATTGTATGACCGGCGCATGGCAGCCCAGCTTGGCGGGGGTGATGAACGGATCGCCAAGCAGCATGAGAAAGGGAAATTGACGGCCCGGGAAAGGATTGAGCTTTTATTGGATCCCGGAACGTTCGTAGAGTTAAACCCATTTACGGAACATCGTTCATCTGATTTTGGCCTGGAAAAGACAAAATATCCGGGAGATGGGGTCGTTACCGGTTATGGAAAAATCAACGGCCGGCCCGTTTATCTTTTTTCCCAGGATTTTACGGTTTTCGGCGGAGCGTTGGGTGAGATGCACGCCGAAAAAATTGCCAAGGCAATGGATTTGGCTGCCCAAAACGGGGCACCGTTCATCGGGTTAAACGATTCGGGAGGCGCGCGCATCCAGGAAGGTGTCGTATCGCTTGATGGCTATGGGCATGTTTTTTACCGAAATGCCATTTATTCCGGGGTGATTCCGCAAATTTCCGTTATTATGGGTCCTTGTGCCGGCGGTGCTGTTTATTCACCGGCCATTACCGATTTTGTGTTCATGGTCGATAAGACGAGCCAGATGTTTATTACCGGACCGAAGGTAATCGAAACGGTGACGGGTGAAAAAATCACTTCAGAGGATTTGGGCGGCTCAAAAATACATAATACCGTTAGCGGAAATGCGCATTTTCGGGGAAAAAGCGAAGAGGAAGTCTTATCCATGGTCAGGAAGCTTCTTTCCTATTTGCCGCAAAACAATGAAGCAGCCCCTCTTCATAGCGCTTGGGAAGAAAAGGATGATTTTTGCCCCGATTTGGCCGATGCCGTCCCCTATGATGCCATCAGGCCTTATGACGTCCGGAATGTCGTCAATCAGGTTGTTGATGAGGGGTCTTTTTTTGAAGTGCAGGAAGAGTTTGCCAAAAATATTGTGATCGGTTTTGCCCGCATCCGCGGTGAAGCGGTCGGCCTTGTTTGCAACCAGCCCAAGTTTCTTGCCGGCGGGCTTGATATTGACTCATCGGACAAGGCGGCGCGGTTCATCCGCTTTTGTGATTCATTCAACATTCCGATCATCACCTTTGAAGATGTAACAGGCTTCTTCCCGGGGGTAAAGCAGGAACACGGCGGGATCATCAGGCACGGCGCCAAAATTTTATACGCCTATTCCGAAGCGACAGTACCCAAAATTACCGTGATTCTTCGAAAAGCTTACGGCGGGGCTTATGTGGCATTAAACAGCAAGTCCATTGGCGCCGATCTGGTCTTTGCATGGCCGAACGCAGAAATAGCGGTCATGGGTCCCCAAGGAGCGGCAAATATTATCTTTTCCAAGGAAATTGAGCAAAGTGCAAACCCGGAAGAAACGAGAAACCAGAAGATTGAAGAATATCGGGAAAAATTTGCCAACCCGTATGTTGCTGCGGCAAGGGGAATGGTCGATGATGTCATCGATCCGCGCGAAACACGCATCAAGATCGTGCAGGCCCTGGAAATGCTCCGCCATAAACGGGAAGAGAGGCCAAAGAAAAAACACGGCAATATACCTTTATAATTCAAATCTTAATGAATGGAGGGTTATTTATATGACAAAAGTGAATGAAAAACGGCTGCTCGATGATTTTCTTGAATTGGTGCAAATTGATTCGGAAACAAAAAATGAATCTGCAATTGCAAAAGCGCTCACTGAAAAATTTCAGGACCTGGGCCTGGAGGTGTTTGAGGACGATGCGGCAAAGGTGACGGGCCATGGAGCCGGGAATCTGATTTGTACATTGCCGGGAACAAAGAACGAAGCAGACCCGATCTATTTTACTTCACATATGGATACAGTCGTGCCGGGTAATGGTGTAAAACCGTCCATTCAAGACGGTTATGTGGTCACTGATGGAACGACCATTCTTGGAGCGGACGATAAAGCCGGCCTGGCAGCGATGTTTGAAGCCATCCGGATTCTGAAAGAAAACAGCATATCACACGGGGACATCCAGTTCGTTATTACAGTTGGGGAAGAATCCGGCCTTGTCGGAGCAAAAGTGCTGGACCCGAACCGTATCCGGGCAAAATACGGCTTTGCTCTGGACAGTGATGAAAAAGTCGGCAATATTATCGTTGCAGCGCCTACCCAGGCAAAAATCAAAGCGGTTATCCACGGAAAAACCGCCCATGCCGGAGTGGCGCCTGAAAAAGGGGTATCGGCCATAACGATCGCGGCAAAAGCAATCGCCAATATGCCGCTCGGGCGCATTGACGAGGAAACAACCGCCAATATCGGACGGTTTGAAGGCGGAAAAGCGACGAATATTGTCGCGGACCGAGTAGATATTTTGGCCGAAGCGAGGTCGCTTGTGGAAGAAAAAATGCTTGCCCAAACGGAAAAAATGAAAACCGCCTTTGAAGCAACTGCCGAAAAAATGGGCGGAAAAGCGGATGTTGAAATTGAAGTTATGTATCCCGGGTTTAAATATTCAGACGGGGATCACGTGGTGGAAGTGGCCAAAAAGGCGGCTGTAAATATTGGCAGGGAGCCCAAACTGTTGACGAGCGGCGGCGGAAGCGATGCCAATGTGATTGCCGGATTTGGCATTCCGACTGTTAACTTGGCTGTGGGCTACGAGGAAATTCATACGACAAATGAGCGGATGCCCATTGAGGAACTCGTGAAGCTTGCCGAAATGGTCGTGGCAATCGTTCAAGTCGTGGCCGAAGATCGTTAAAAAGCTGATGGAAATGAAGACGTTTTATCCGAAAAACGGGCGCGTCATTTTGCATGTTGATATGAACAGTTTTTATGCATCAGTGGAAATGGCATACGACCCTTCCCTTAAAGGCAAGCCGCTCGCCATTGCCGGAGACGCGAAACAGCGGAAGGGCATTATTGTAACGTGCAGCTATGAGGCCCGTAAACATGGCGTCAAAGCGACGATGCCGGTTTGGCAGGCGAAAAAGCTTTGCCCGCACTTGATTGTGAGAAAACCGAACTTTGACAGATACAGGATCGTATCAAAGGCGATGTTTGATATTTTGCGTACATTCAGCAGGCTTGTAGAGCCCGTATCGATCGATGAAGGATATATCGATATTACCAATGGCCATGAATTGGGGAGCCCCGTTCAAATAGCCGAAAAGGTTCAAACGGAGATCATGAAACAATTGGATTTGCCGTGCAGCATCGGGATTGCCCCCAATAAGTTTTTGGCCAAAATGGCCTCAGGCATGAAAAAGCCGCTCGGCATTACTGTACTCCGGAAAAGGGATATACCGGGCGTTCTTTGGCCTTTACCGGTAATTGAAATGCACGGGATTGGCGAAAAAACTGCGGAAAAACTGGCAGCCATTAATATTTTTACCATCAAAGACCTTGCCCATGCCAACGACATCCAATTGCAGGCAGCCATCGGCATTCAGGGAATCAAGTTAAAAGAACGGGCAAACGGAAATGACATGAGAAAGGTGGACCCGGAGGCAGCAAACGTTAACAAAAGCATCGGAAGCTCCATTACGCTGCCCCGGGATATATCCAACCAGGAGGAACTGCTGCATGTTCTGAAGGAACTCGCGGACAAAGTGGCAGGCCGGTTAAAAAGAAAAGCATACGTGGCCAACAATATAGCGATTATGATTCGCTACAACAGTTGGGATACTGTCACAAGAAGCAGTATGCAGGCAAAACCGGTCTCTGCAGCCGGGGATATTTATCTGGCGGCAAAAACCTTGTTCATCAAACATTGGAGCGGACAGCCGGTCAGGCTGTTGGGAATTACCGGCCAGGAAATCATCAAGGCAGATCAAGCATTTGAACAGCTTGATCTGTTTTCCTACAAAAAAGAAGCGAAAAAAGAGCCCCTCTATGATGCGATCGATGAAATTACGAAAAAATATGGACCTTCCAGTATAAGAATGGGTGTGGATCAAGCAAAAAAAGATTCATGATTTGCTTCTTTTAAACCATTTTTTAAGGAGGGAAAGAAAAAATCTTTTTTTCTTCTTTGGCTGACTGGGGGCTTTTTTTGATGATTTTTTGCTGATATAAATATTTTCCTTGTCGATGGCGTAAGGATAAGCAAGCACCAGTCCGATATTCGTGCGAAATTCCTTGTTTTTTACAATTGAAAAGGAGATGTTTTGTTTGCGTGCCTCCTGGATATATTCAGCAAGGAAGGAGTAATCAAGCTCCCCGTTTAACAACAACAGCGCACTCGGATGTTCTTTCATGGACTGTATGATTTCCGGGTAGACGCCCGGTTCCATCACCTGGCTTTTTGTCAGGGCAACGATCACTCTCTCTCTGAGTGTTCCGAGAAATTTCTTTCTTTCTTCCGGTTTTGTCTCTTTCGGGCCATGCATCCCTTTTTCTAAATAATCCTCTACTGTTGCACGTTTCAAGGAGCAACACCTCCACGATACTATATTCAGGCAGGGCGGCCCGAGTGCCAACTGCACCTGCTCTTCATATATGGTAAACTATAGAAAAAATGAAAGGAGGGCAGCCAATGGAGCTGTTTTTTCTAGGTACAGGGGCGGGAGTGCCGGCGAAATTGCGAAATGTTTCAGCACTGGCCTTATTATTATTGGAAGAGAGAAACGCAATCTGGCTGTTTGACTGCGGGGAAGCGACCCAGCATCAAATTTTGCATACTTCATTGAAACCAAGAAAAATAGAGAAAATTTTTATTACCCATCTTCACGGGGATCATATTTTTGGATTGCCGGGCCTGCTTGGCAGCCGTTCCTTTCAAGGCGGCACATCCGATGTAACCGTGTACGGGCCGAAGGGCGTCCGTACATTTCTCGAGGCTGCTCTCCAGTTGAGCGGAACCCATTTAAAGTACTCTCTTGATATTGTAGAAATCGAGGAGGGAATCATATTCGCCGATGACCAGTTTACGGTGGAGACACTGCTGTTGGATCACAATATTGCAAGCTACGGCTTCCGAATTACTGAAAAAGACAAAATGGGAACACTTGATGCCGATCGGCTCAAGGCAGAGGGAGTTCCTCCGGGACCTGTTTACAAGAAATTGAAAAACGGGGAGACAGTAACGCTTGCAGACGGAAGAACGATCAACGGGAGCGAATATGTGGGACCGCCGCAAAAAGGCCGCGTTATCGCCATATTGGGTGATACGCGGCCATGTGAAAATGCGATTATGCTTGCGCAAAATGCCGATATGCTCGTCCATGAATCGACGTTTTCGGCTGATAGTAAACAGATGGCCAGGGACTATTTCCACTCGACAACCGCCCAGGCGGCGGAAATCGCACGAAGAGCAAATGCCGGGGCCCTCTGTCTCACTCATATCAGCTCACGCTATACAAGCGAGGATTGGAAAGAGCTTGAGCAAGAGGCTCAATCCGTTTTTCCGAATACGAAATTGGCAGCTGATTTTTGTAAAATTCAGGTGGAGGCCCAAAAGAACTCGGGGTGACTTTTTTCACCATCCGCGTTCATATTGGGCGGGTGGTGAAAGATCATAGCCGAGTTCCCGGGCGGCTGTCCGGGGCCAGTATGGATCACGCAATAGGGCACGGGCCAGGAAAATAAGATCGGCTCTTTCGTTTTGCAATATTTCTTCAGCTTGAATGCCTGTCGTAATCAAGCCGACGGCTCCGGTCAAAATGTCCGCTTCCTTCTTGATTTGTTCGGCAAATGGGACTTGATAACCCGGGTATGGTTTTATTTTGGCCGGAACGACTGCGCCCGAGCTGCAGTCAACCAAATCAACGCCTTCATCTTTCATCCATTTGGCCATCGTTGCATAGTCTGATGGACGAAGCCCTTCCGGGTGATAATCAGAGGCAGACACCCGGACGAAAAGCGGGCCGTCCCAAACCGATTTTACCGCTGCAATGACTTCCCTTAAAAAACGATAGCGGTTTTTTAAGGAGCCGCCATATTCATCCTGCCGTTTGTTTGTTAAAGGAGAAAGAAATTCGTTGATTAAATAACCGTGTGCACCGTGTATTTCGATGACATCAAACCCGGCTTCCTTTGCCCGTTCTGCCGCTTTTCCAAAAGCGGAAATTGTATGTTTGATATCCTCGCCGTCCATTTCTTTCGGTATTTTCATCCCGTCTTTGTAAGCAATGGCGGAGGGGGCGAGAATTTCACCCTCAAGCATTGCCTTTCTTCCCGCATGGGCGATTTGAATGCCGATTTTCGCACCGTGCGTTTTTACCATTTTAACGAGCTTCGCCAATCCTCCGACATGCTCGTCACTCCAAATTCCCAGGTCGCGGGGGCTGATCCTTCCCTCGGGGGAAACGGCAGTCGCCTCAACCATAATGAGTCCGGCTTGCCCAACGGCCCGGCTCGTATAATGGGTAAAGTGCCAATCTTCGACTTTTCCGTCCTCGTTATGGCACGAATACATGCACATCGGTGACATGACAATGCGGTTTTTCAAGGTAATGTTTTTTATTTCAAGCGGTTTAAATAACATGATCGTCATTCATATAAACCCCCTTCATCACTTATCATACGCCATTACCCATTATAGCAAACAACGATAAAGGAGTTTAAACGATCTGTTTGGATTCATGCATGCTGCCTAATTTTTTTGATTGTTCCATCGCCGCTTTCACGCATTGAATAAATGCGGCTTGCACATTTGCTTTTTTCAAAACTTCGAGGCCCGCTTCGGTTGTGCCGCCGGGGCTAGTGACATCCCGCCTGAGCTCCGCTGCTTCTTTTCCGGATGCAAGGAGCATCTCTGCAGCTCCTGCGAGTGTTTGCAAAATCATTTTTTTCGCCGTGTCCGCATCGAGCCCGATTTCCCCGGCAGATTTCTCCATTGCCTCCACGACATAGTAAATGTAAGCAGGTCCGCTTCCCGAAAGGGCCGTTATGGCATCCAATTGATCTTCTTCTACGATCGTTGTCATCCCGACGGAAGAAAAAACAGTCGCCGCCAGCCGCTTTTGCTGTTCGGATACCGAGTCATTAAACGTAATGGCTGTCGCCGATTTTCCGACGCATGCGGAAGTGTTCGGCATGGCCCGTGCTATTGGCAGGCGCACATTCAGGCGGCTTTGTAAATAGGAAAGCGAGATGCCGGCCATGACAGAGATCAAAAATGTATGCTCTCTTATATGCGGCGCCATTTTTCCAAGCGCGGCACCGGCATCTTTCGGCTTTACCGCAAGGATAACCATATCGGCATCCTTCATTAATTCTTCCATCCGATACGTCGGTTGAATGCCATACTTCCTTTCCAGATTGGTTAACTTGGTTTGGTCTTCACGGTTTGTCACCAAAATATTTTTTCGATCGGCTATCTTTTTTTCGATGATCCCGGCAATGATCGCCTCCGCCATGGAGCCGGCTCCGATAAATGAAATGTTCATATGTTATCCCTCCAGAAATTGACTAAACAAAAAACCCCTTCATCCGTAAAAGGACGAAAGGGTTGACTTCCGCGGTACCACCTTTAATTAGTTGCCCAACACAACTATCTCAAACCCCGTAACGCAGGGATGCGGTCAGTTTTGCTGACAGCTCGCTGGGCAGGTTCAACAAGAAAGCGGGTGATGGAGCCTTTCAGCCGGCGGACTCCAATCTCTTGCACCATTTGCTTGTTTACTGATCCCGGTCATCGCCATTTTATATATGATTATGCTCGACAGATCCGGCCGTTGTCAAGTGAATATCAGGAAAATGTTCAAATTACATGACTTTGCATGAAAAAATCGCTACACTATACTTGTTTGTTTATGCTGTATCAAAAAATAAAGTCGGGGGATTTGCGATGGAACACGGAGATATCATGAAACTCGTATTGCCGACGCCCTTTGCCGTTGGGGATGTCAATGTTTATATAGTAAAAGGAGAAGCCCTGACGCTCGTAGACGGAGGGGTTAAAACTGAAGAGGCCTGGAATGCCTTTTTGGTTCAATTGCAAGAATTGGGAATGAGGCCTGAAGATATCGAACAGGTCATATTGACCCACCACCATCCGGATCATGTCGGATTGCTGGAGTGGCTGCCGAAAGATCTTCCGGTTTATGGCCACAAATATGTTCGTCCCTGGATTGAAAAAGATCAATCCTTTTTTTCGGCCTATGACGATTTTTATAAACGGCTGTTCAGGGAATTTGCCGTTGAAGGCGATTTTAATCAGCTGTTGGCCATCATGAAATCTTCCCTGCGCTTTTCATGTGAGAGGCCTCTTACATATGAGATTGAAGAAGGGGATGTGATACCCGGATTTGAAGATTGGGTTGTGCTGGAAACACCCGGACATGCGCAAAGCCATCTTGTTTTTTACCGGGAGAAAGACGGCACGCTGTTGGCCGGAGATCATGTGCTGGCTGCGATTTCTTCCAATCCGCTTTTGGAACCGCCGCTTATTCCTTCGGACGAGAGGCCGAAGCCGCAGCTGCAATATAACGATTCGCTCCGCAAATTGTTGGATGTTGACATTCGGATTGCATTTACGGGGCACGGACCGGAAGTGAAAAAGACGCATGAGCTCATTGAGCGGCGCCTGCTTAGACAACATGAACGGGCAATGCAGGTCAAGGAAATATTGGAGGAAAAGCCATTAACCACGTTTCAGTTGACAAAAATACTTTTTCCGGCAGTCTACGAAAAACAGCTTGGACTGACCTTATCCGAAACGACAGCCCAGCTCGATTATTTGTTGTCTGTTGATGCCATCAACAAACGCGTCGAGGAAAATGGTGCGGCTTATTTTTCCGCGCGTTGAGCAGCTTCCAAAAAAGAGGTGGACAGACGGTGATGAATGAACGTTTAAAAGGAAAAACGGTTGTCATTACTGGAGCAACCGGCGGGCTTGGCGAAAGAATGGCCCATTTATGCGCGGCAAGCGGTGCCCGGCTCGTTTTGCTTGCCCGCAATAAGGAAAAGCTTGAGCAAATCACCGGGCAAATACATGCCCAACACCAATCCGCCTGCTTGCCTGTTGTATTGGACCTTTCCCGCCATGAAGACATCGCCCCTGTTTTTCAAAGCATCCTGAAACAAACCGGGGCGATTGACGTTCTCGTCAACAACGCGGGCTACGGCGTGTTTGCCGAAGCAGGAGACGTGGCCCTGGCAGACCTGCAGGGCATGTTTGCCGTCAACGTTGTCGGGCTGATTGCCTGTACGAAGGAAGTCATTCCATCGATGAAGGAGCGAAGATCCGGCCATATTATCAACATTTCTTCCCAGGCCGGCAAAATCGCCACTCCAAAATCAAGCGTGTATGCGGCAACGAAACACGCCGTGCTTGGCTATACAAACAGCTTGCGGATGGAACTTTCCGACTTTGGCGTCTTTGTCACCGCTGTCAACCCGGGCCCGATGGCAACCAACTTCTTTGACATTGCCGATCCCAGCGGCTCCTATGTAAAAAACGTGGGGCGTTTTATTCTGCGGGCGGATAAAGTGGCGCAAAAAATTGTGGATGCCATGATGACGCGGCAAAGGGAAATCAACTTGCCTGTCTGGATGAACGCCGGCAGCATTGCTTACACCTTGTTTCCCGGGCTTGTGGAACGGCTCGGAAAGAGGGCGTTTTTTAAAAAATAATTCATTTTGAGAGCTTACGCGCCGGCCTATACGCCCGTCCATTGGGGCAAGAAAGGGCAGTATGGGCTTATATATACCCATTTTCGCTTGCTATTCTTGCCTGATTATATGTGTTAAAATCAAGAATAAGGGATACGGCATTACACCGTTATTAAAATTACTTTTGCCTCACGATGAGTAATGATTGACCATATGATTGGACTCCCGGTTGAAGAAGCGGAAAAGTCAGTTTTAGAGCTTTTTGGAAGGGGGAGAGCGTTAAGATGACTCATCTGTACCAAAATAGCCCAATGTCCATTCATGATTATTTCGTATTACGGGAGAAGTCTGAGGAATTATTGGAATATATCGATGGCATGGTCTATATGGCTCCTTCACCATCAACCGTCCATCAACGAATCTCGAGAAAACTTCTTATTCGATTCGACCAATTTTTAAGCGGGAAACCTTGTGAAGTCTTTCATGCTCCATTCGATATTGAATTGAAAATTGAAAACACGGAAGAGCCAAAAATTGTCATTCCGGATCTAAGTGTCATCCGTGATAAAAGTGGTTGGACAGAATCGGGTTATGTTGGTGTACCTGCCCTAATTGGGGAAATCCTTAGCCCATCGAATCAATCCCATGATCTGATTACAAAATTAAATGTATATATGAATGCTGGTGTCAAAGAATATTGGATTATAAACCCAATGCTCCATTCCGTGACTGTTTATTCCCTAAACCAAGAAAAATTGTATGAACAGCATGATATAAAAACAGCGGTCGGCACCATTACCTCGAAAGTCTTGCCGGGCTTCTCTGTTGATTTGCCAGAAATTTCTTAAAATTATATTTATTGGATTCAAAAGGCGGGGGATGATTTACAGATTTAATGCGCCTGCCATTTGATACTGTATATCTTGACCATTTCCGGTCCATTTGGCAAAAATTTGCGTTTTGCCTCAATCTTTTTAGGGCCAGTTTTGCATGGTGAGTCCGGAAGGGATTCAAATCCTTCGGGTGATTAATTTTCCGGCATAATAAATCAGAAAGCTCTTTGAAACTAGAGCTGCTTCCTTATTTCTTGCCCCTCCATCATTTGAACGATGGAGGGGTTTTTTGTTAACAAAAGATTCCATTGAAGAAATAGGTCTATTGGTCTACAATGATGTGTATAATAGAACTGATGTTCTGTTTCCTGGGAGGATGAAAAAATGGGAATTGACTATGGGATGCTGCCGGATCACAGCATATTGTGCATTGATATGAAAAGCTTTTATGCAAGCTGTGCAGCGGTGATGCTTGGTCTTGACCCGCTTGAATGCCATCTGGCGGTTGTCGGGAATTTGCAGCAGCCCGGAAGTGTTGTATTGGCGGCTTCTCCCCGATTGAAAAAAGACTATGGCATTCAAACGGGTTCCCGTTTATTTGAAATTCCGGATGATAAACGAATTCAACTGGTTGAAGCACAAATGACGCTTTTTTTGCGGATCTCAACGGAAATTGCCCGGTTGTTGAATCGCTACGTCCCAAAAGAAGCGATTCATGTATATAGTGTGGATGAAAGTTTTCTCAAACTGGATGGAACGGAACAGCTATGGGGAGAGCCCCGGACTGTTGCTGAAAAAATTCGCGATGAAATGTTCCGGGAATTTCAGCTGACCTGCTCAATCGGCATTGGGCCGAATATGCTTTTATCCAAGCTTTGCCTTGATTTGGAAGCGAAAAAAACGGGTATTACAAAGTGGACATATGAAGACGTTCCGAAAAAGCTATGGCCGGTGTCTCCCCTCCAAAAAATGTGGGGAATCGGCAGGAGGATGGAGAGAACGCTGAACGGAATGGGAATTTTCAGTGTCGGCCAGCTTGCCGCCTATGACCGGGCCATGCTTGAAAAAAAGTTCGGCATTATGGGGAACCAGCTCTATTATCATGCCTGGGGCGTTGATTTGTCAGAGCTCGGCGCTCCGATTATGGGCGGCCAGATCAGTTTTGGAAAAAGCCAGATTCTGCTCCGGGATTATAAGAAAAAGGATGAGATTACAGCGGTCATTCTGGAAATGTGCGAAGAAGTGGCCCGGCGGGCCCGTGAAAGTAAAAAGGCCGGAAGAACGGTCAGCCTTGGCATCGGCTACAGCGAAAAAGAGTTTGGGGGAGGGTTCTCTCGCTCAAAAACGATTGAAGAGCCGACGAACGTCACAATGGATGTTTATAGGGTGTGTCTTGAGTTGTTCGAAGCCCATTATACCGGAAAAACGGTGCGGCAAATTTCGATTACGCTTTCCAATATTGTGGATGATGGCACATTCCAGCTCAGTTTATTTAAGCCAAATCAAGTTCGGGAAAGGGAGCTTGGATATGTGATCGATCGCATTCGCCGCCGGCATGGAGCAGCGTCCCTGCTTCGCGCTGTTTCCTATACCGAAGCGGGAACAGCCAGGAAAAGGGCAGGCCTTGTCGGGGGCCATAAAGCATAAGTGACAGAGAGGGGCAGGAAAATGATTCGGGACCGCGGAAACATCAAATGGAACTCGCTCATGCTCCCGGAGCACGTCAAAATGCTCCGGGAATGGGCCCAAGAAGATACGTGGGACGAGAAAAAAGAACTGGATGAACAGAAACTGGAACAGCTGAATGAGGTGGCAGAAGAAGCGATGAAATTGGGAAAAGAGGTCAATATTACATATTTTTCCCACCATCATACGCAACAGCTCTCCGGAAGGATCCATTGTTTTGATCCTATGAAAAAAGAATTCCGGATCGTTGCCAGATCCGGCCGTGTGCATCACATTTCAATAGAACAAATCGAACATATAGGAATCATCGGGTAAAATGGAAAAAACAGAGGCTTTCAGGAAGAAAATATGATCAAACGATCGCCATTTCAACGTCCCACTAACCTTTATGAGGAACGCATTTGCAAGTTAATCAAGCGCGGAAGGAAATATCAGATAATAATCCTGGATTTCCGGAAACCAAATATATACAAAAAAGTATGGGCTGTATGAAGATTTCTTCAATGGACTATTAAGGGAGGAAGAGCATTTTTGCCCTTGGATGGAACCGGTTGGGTTCCAAAAACACAAAACCCGTTGTAAAGGAAGGGTGCATCTATACTGGCATTCAGGGAATATGAGGGACCGCACCGGGAGAAGCCAATCGGGTGTGAGGTGATTATGAGCTTAGATTGATTTATTGGGAAGTACATTATTAAGAAGGATAATGCCTCCAAATCTTGAATAAGTAAAGAACAAAGCTAAATGGGAGGCTGTTAAGAAAAAACGTTGGCTGTTTTTGCTTCGGTTTTATATGGCTGTCTGCAGGATGTGATTCCAAATTCATTTCTTTTTCAGGAGAAAGCGACAATTGGAAAGGGGAATACACTGCATATATTTCTGATAATGGTACAACGGAAGAGGGAAAGTATGTCTTTGGCTGCAAGCATGCCACAAGAGATCAATCATTTGATTTTATAGAAGTTGAATGGGGAAACAGATCTGCGGGAAGAAAATGTTAAGGGGCCAACCATCGCCATGTCAACATCCTGTTCAGGATGTTCCGTAACACGGGAAGATACAGCCATTAAAGTGACCATCAGATGGGACGACAAAAAAGAATCGTTCGAGTTAAAACCCAATTAAATGAACCAATATCTTTTATACTGAAATCATGTAAAATGAAATAACTTTTTCTCTCCGGAGGGTGAACCATGAAAATAATTGCTAATCAAGATGGAATCGGTACCTCTAAATTTGACCTTTATTTATATAAGGTACTATACTTGCTAAGCTTTAGAAAATCCAAATGGCTGGAAAAGCAAATCGTTCAAATTGCAAAAGATCTCGAAGCCATTAAAAACAGGAAAGTATTTTAGTGATGGTTGATAATTGAAATGCTCCGCTGATTGGGACGAGGAACGAAATAAAGGCTGCTGTTCGATTGTTGACCAAATAAATGTAATACTTTCCGGTATTGTTCTATATGAAAAGGAAGGAATCATTCATGAAACGAAAACGCACTTTTTTAGTAACCATTGGCGTGATTTTTATGTTATTTGCCGGCACATTACTTTACGCCATTTTAAGGGATGATGATCCGTATCGACATTTTACTGGACTCGGAGAAAAAATAAGTGTAGCCCCGGATGATTCAAAAATTGCTTTTTCTTATTACGCAGATGGTAAGGAATCAATTTATACAGCGAATCGTGATGGCAATCATGCAAAAAAAATAAGCGATTCAAAGAACCGGCGGGATCACGCTCCGAAGTATTCACCTGATGGCAAAAAGCTTGTTTATTTAAGCGAAGATCCGGAAGGGATTCAAACCCTTCGGGTGATCAATCAAGACGGAAGTGAAGAAAGGCAATTGACTGATGATAAGATTCATGTCGCAGACGCTATTTTTTCGCAAAACGGACAAACAATTTATTTTGTTGCCGTAGAAGCGGATGAATTCAAAAAGGGAGAGGAATCGAGGGAAGGGTTTGATTTGTTTTCGATCGGGTCAAATGGACGCAAGATGAGGAAATTAACGGATGCCGATCACTTTTCAATGAATCACCTATCGCTTTCCCCTGATGGAAAAACGATTTATTATAGTGAATTTGACGGGGAGAAAGAACGTCTCTATTCATACTCACTCGAAGGCGGCAAAGGAAATGCAGAACTGTCCATTCTTCCTAAAGAGGAAAATGCACCATCATTTTATGAACCGCAATTGTCGCCAGACGGACAGCATTTGGCATTTACGGATGTTTCCAAGGAATCTCAAGAAAGTTCTACTTTTAAATATGACTTGTTTTTACTAGACTTGGAAACGAAGAATGTGGAGAGATTGACGGACTTGAAAAAAGCGGTAACATCTCCGGCATTTTTCCATAAGGAAAATAAAATTGCTTTTCTGGAAAACACAAACTGGCCAAAGGACCCGGCCGTGTACCGGTTGAAGACAATCGATATAACGACGCACAACATCGAAGCAGTCAAACTGGACGCACCTCAATCAGCAGGCGGCCCCCGATTTATACAAATGCTTGATCGGGCGGTAAACAGCTTCACTCTTGCGATCTTGTATATGTTACTGATGTGTTTATTAAGTGTGTACCTCCATCTTCATCATCCGGGCAGAGCCTATCTGCCTGCCATCGTAAGTTTTTCGATTGCCGTCATTACATGTATAGCGAGTTTTGCAGTAGCCGCAACGGTGGACCCTTGGTATGGCATTGGGCTTGGGATGCTGGCTGCCGGGATCTTTGGCTGTTCCCTTATTGTCATCTTGTTCGTATTTATTTATAAACGCCTCGCAAAATAGTGGGATATTGATACAAAAAGAAAAAAGCAGTTAAAAAATATGCTTCATACTGCAGACAATCCGAAAAACAGGTTGTCTGCAGTTTTTTGTATTTTATTTCGGGCTAAGATGGGCCGCGATTATGGATAAAGAAAAAAGATGACAAACAAATAAAGTACGCTTTTAGATGTGGTAGGTTTAATATTAAATGAAATCCTTGTAACGTGAACAACGAAGATAAACTTTGTATGACAGATTTTAATGGAGCAAATCGAACTATGGAAATTATCGGGTAGATTGTAATCGTTTTGCCTTTCGGCCGTCAAATAAATAGAAGGGAGGGGGCGGAGTGAAAGAGGATTGCATAGAGCAGTGGTTTGAACTGTATGAAAGGGATATTACAAGTTTTTTGATTTACTTGACAGGCACGCGGGATGTGGAAGATTACGTCCAGGAGACGTTTCTGATTGCAATGAAAAAAATGCCGGGATTCAAAGGAGAATCCCATCCGAAAACATGGCTCATCTCCATTGCCCGAAATATGGTGATCGATAAATACCGAAGGAATCAGGTGTGGAACAAAATCAAGCGGTATCTGACCGACGAGCAGCAGGCCCCTGCAGATTCCGAAAAGCTTGTCATGAAAAATCAGGAGCATGAGCAGCTGTATCGAGCGATTCGCCAGCTTTCGCCGCTTTACAAAGAAGTCGTTATTTTAAGGGGCATTTTGGAATTGTCTTCAAAGGAAACAAGCGACATTTTAAAGTGCAGCGGAAACAAAGTAAACGTGACATACCACCGTGCATTAAAAAAATTGAAGGAAATTTTAGAAAAGGAGGGATTTTACTTTGAAGGAGCAGCTGATCGAAGAGAAACTAAGGAACCTTCCTAAATATTCGTTATCAGACGGGCAAAAACAGTCCATCTTACAAAATTTGCGAGTTGGCGGGAATAACAGGAAGCCGGCATTTAGACCTGGATGGTCGGTTGTTTTGATATCCGCCATCGTCATCACCATTATTCTTGCCTTGGCCCAATTTCAGCATAGCGGCGACCATACGGCGATAAACGAAAGCGGGGACATGGCGGAAATGGAAACGGCAAAGGAAGTTGATATGGGAGCCGTGGAAGGAAAGCCGTTTGTACTTTCGGATGAAAAACAACATCCCCCCCAAGAAGCAATCGGCATTGAAGGAAAAATCGGTATTTTGAATACGTTTGACCATTTTGTTGCAAAAGATAAAAGAAGGGTTGCCAAGCTGATGTTATTCTTCTGGGACGATCAGGCTGAACTGCTGGGCAAACAGGTTGAAGTGACAGCCACCAACGGTCAACAAGAAATAATATTGACAAGAGCGGAAATTGGAGGAAGCCTATACGGGGAAGATGGCCATGTCTTGACAACATTTCAGCCATTTCCGACGGAGGGAACATGGAAACTGTCCTTTTTGGTAGATAAAGAACCGTTTGGGGAGTTTACTTTGGAAGTCCTGCCCCCGTTTCCTGCAACAGAGCACTTTACACTGGTCGAATCTCCGAAAGAAATACAAATGGGCAGTAAAAGCAAAATGGCGATTGAAGGAACTGGAGAGAATAAAGAGAAAATAAGCATACAGTTGTTGGATGATTCCGGAAATCTGGCAGATGAAGCCGTGTTTGTTCAAAACGGAGAGGCAATGGATGCCGTAACGAATGAGCCAATTTATTTTTACGAAGGAAAACTGGAGTTTCCGAAAAAAGGAACTTGGATATTGCAAATCGACGGAGAAAAAACAAAGCCTTTTGCAAATTAAATACTGGCAGCATAACGGGAAGCAAATATTCATATACTAATATGTGCTTCTCGTATTTTTGTTCATCCAACTCTTTTCCTTGTGAAAGGCGGGGTAAATATGGTAACGGTTTCAATAACTGAAAAAGCGGCAGAAAAAATCAAGGAAAAACTCGGAGACAGGGATTTGGCGTTAAAATTAATTTATGAAACGGACGGCTGTGCCGTGAGCGGCATTCCTACGCTCAAATTTGAAAAAACCCAGAAAGCGGCCAATGATGAATTGGTCATTGAAACGAATAAAATGCCGCTCTTGATTGAAAAGTCAAAACTTGTTTATTTGGACTCGGAGCTGGAAATCGATTTTTCGGATGACAGCCATACGTTCCAGCTCACAAGCCCAAATGAAATATTGAATGGCAGAATGAGCCTGTTGGACTGAAATTTAACCTTGTTTGGAAAGTGAATAATAGCCCGTGCTGATTTCTCTTGAGACTGCGGGGGCAATCGTATCGATCGCATCCACGAGCCTGTCAAGGTTAATGGACGTTTCAATGCCCATTCGGTCCAGCATATATACGACATCCTCTGTTGCCACATTGCCGGTTGCACCCGGTGCGAACGGACAGCCGCCAAGCCCTCCGGCTGATGAATCAAAGCGGTCTACTCCGGCTTCCAGTGCGGCGTATATATTGGCCAGCGCCATTTTTCTTGTATCATGAAAATGGGCTGCAAGCAAAACATCCGGCAACTCGTCTTTTAACCGGGAAAAAAGGGAGTATGATTCGTGCGGGGCAGCCATGCCGATTGTATCAGCCACGCTAAGTTCATCAACGCCGGCTTCAACGAATTCCCGGCAAAGTGCAAGCGTGTCTTCTTCCTGTACTTTTCCTTCATACGGGCAATAGAAAGCGGTGGAAATGCATGCCCTGACAAAGTAGTTTTGTGCCTTCAGTTCCGCAATGGCCGGTTTTAATTCTTCCAAGCTTTCCCGGGGCGATTTGTTAATATTTTTCTGATTAAACGTGTTGCTGACCCCGACAAAGACAGCGATTGACTTGCACGAAGTTTCGAGCACCCGCTCAATCCCTTTTCGATTGGGCGCCAGTACCATCCCGCGAACCCCTTCGGGGGCAGAACGGACAATTTCCCCGGCATCCTTCATTTGCGGCACCCATTTTGGGGAAACGAAGGAAGTCAGTTCCATTTCTTTGATTCCGGCTGCGGCCAGCTTTTGGATATACGCTTTTTTGATCTCCGTCTCCACAAACTGCTTTTCATTTTGCAGCCCGTCACGGGGGCCGACTTCAATAATTGTTACTTCTTTTGGAAAATTCAATGATAACATCCTCCTTTTAGCATCAAAACCGGACAACAGCGATTGTCCGGTTTTTCCATGTTAGAATCACCGCAGGCTGAGCAGTTTTTGTTTCAATTCGTTTTCCATCGTCAGCAGCTCCTGCTCCGCTTGCGCCCGTTTCGATCGGCCTTCCTGCTGGATTTTGATCGTTTCTTCAAGAGTCGAAATCAAGCTTGCCTGGGTTTTCTTCAAAGTATCGATATCCACCAGGCCGCGTTCGTTTTCGCGGGCTGTTTCAATTGTATTGGATTTCAGCATTTCGGCATTTTTTAATAGCAGATCATTCGTCGTTTTCGATACCTGCTTTTGCGCTTCGACAGCCTGGCGTTGACGAATAAGGGAAAGTGCAATCGAGATCTGGTTTTTCCAAAGCGGGATGGCCGTCATGATGGAAGTTTGAATTTTTTCGGCAAGCGCCTGGTTTGTATTTTGAATCATGCGAATTTGCGGGGCGCTTTGTATCGTAATTTGCCTGCTCAATTTGAGATCGTACAGCCTTTTTTCAAGGCGGTCGGCGAATTGGATCATGTCGTTCACGTCCTGATAGGCCATTTGGTCCCCGGATGCTTCGGCTTTTTTCTGCAAACCGGGGATCGTTTTTGTCCGGAGTTCTTCCAGTTTCAATTCGCCGGCAGCAATGAAAATATTCAGCGCATGGAAATATTCTTTGTTTTTTTCATAAAGTTGCTCAAGCATTTTCAAATCGTCGAGCAACACCTCTTTGGACTGGTTAAGCTTTATTGTAATCCGGTCTATTTGCGCCCCGGTTTTTTGATACTTGGACATTACTTCTTGAACCGAATTGGAAATCTTGCCAAACATTTTTGCGAAAAAGTTTTTCTTCTCAGGTGCCAGCTCTTCGGGATTGACCGATTTCAATTTGCCCATCAGATCATTTAAAATATCGCCGACCGGTCCAATATCCTTATTTTGGACATGCTCCAGCATGGAACCCGAAAAGTTTAACAATTGGGATTGGGCCTGCGTGCCGTAGGAAATGATCGCCTGATGGTTGGTCGGGTCAATCTGTTCAGCCAATTTCACGGCCCTTTGTTTACTTTCTTCCGGGAGGGCATCGATCAGCTTTGCGGGCTTCGGGGCAGCCTGTTCGGAAACACCGGGCTGCAGAGCGAGCTCCTGCTCGCCGAACGGGTTGGCGAGTAAATCATCAAGCCCGGTTGAAAAATCATCCTTTAATACATTTTCTTTATTTGCTTCACTCATGCTTGGTGCTCCTTTCATCATCTAAAGGGTGGTATTCGAGCTTTTTTAACGAATGGCGCGCTACATCCAATTCAAATTTCAAATCGTCCACATCCGAAGAAAGAACGTGGTAAATATCCTTTTTAATCGACTCGCTTAAGTCTTCCAGCGTGCTTTGCGTTTCTTTTAAAGAAAGGTATATTTGTTCGTTTTTGACAGGCTGTGCTGCGAGCCGGGCAAAGCGCTCGGATAATTCCACAACAGAATCGAGATGGTAAAAAAAGAATCTTTCCGATTGATAAAATCTGCGGGGATCTTTATGGACAATCGTATACATTCGTCTAACCAGCTTGCTCAATTCATACAACTGTTTAAAAGCGCCCAATGTTCTTACGCTGAAAAAAGCTTTTTGCAAACGGCCAACCTTTCTTTTCGCCTCAAGCAGATTTTTCTGGATATAGGCGTATTCTTTTCTCGTTAATTTGTTTTTCTTTAAAAATCGGTAGTCGGAAATCCATTTTATCCCGAAAAACGTCACGGCGCCAACCAAAAGGGAAATGCCGGCGGAAGGAAGAAAAGCTATATCCAAGCCGAGAAATAAAATAAGCCAGATCAGAAAAGCTTCCCCGGCTGAAAACATTCCTAGGAGAAAAGAATAAAAAGCTCTCAATTTAATCGACTCCTGTCCATTTGTTGCTTATTATCTGTCATCTTATACGGATCATTGCGACAAAAGTTTCATTTCTTCCTATTATAAGGAATAAAGGGCAGCAATGAAAGCGGGAAACATGTTGATTTTTTTCTGTGGGAATCCAATAAAAAGAGGATTTTCTTATTCTTTCACGAAAGTAATAATAGTAGAGATCGTTTTTTAAAAAGGGAGGCTTTGAACATGAACAGCAAGGAAGTCGTAATTGTCGGCGCCGTTCGCACGGCTATCGGAAATTTTAACGGAACGCTGAAAAGCGTTTCGGCACCGGAATTGGGAGCGGCAACGATCCGAGAAGCATTAAAAAGAGCCGGGGTAAAGCCGGAGGATGTCGATGAAGTCATTATGGGAAATGTGCTGCAAGCGGGATTGGGACAAAATCCGGCACGCCAGGCTGCCATGAAGGCAGGTATTCCCGAAAGCGTTTCTTCCATGACGATCAACAAAGTGTGCGGATCCGGATTAAAGGCCGTCCATTTAGCTGCACAGGCGATTGTAGCCGGTGAAGCTGAGATTGTCGTGGCAGGCGGCATGGAGAACATGTCCCAGGCTCCTTATTTGGTAAAAAACGCAAGAGACGGATTTAAAATGGGGGATCAAAAGCTGATCGACAGCTTGATAAGCGATGGCCTAACCTGTGTTTTCAATGATTATCACATGGGTGTGACAGCGGAAAATTTATGCGACCAATATGAAATTACACGTGAAGAACAAGATGAATTTGCGGCTTTGAGCCAGGAAAAAGCTGTAAGGGCCATTGAGGAGGGGAAGTTTAAAGAAGAGATTGTCCCCGTTATGGTTCCACAACGAAAAGGGGAGCCAATTGTTTTTGATACGGATGAATATCCGCGAAAAGGAACAACCGTCGAAACGCTTGCCAAATTAAAACCTGCCTTTAAGCAAGGCGGAAGCGTTACGGCCGGGAACTCCTCCGGAATTAATGATGGTGCTGCTTCTGTTGTAGTCATGTCCAGGGAAAAAGCCGAACAGCTTGGGATAGAGCCGCTTGTGACAATCAAGGCAAACGCCAATGCGGCCGTTGACCCAAGCATTATGGGGATTGGACCTGTTTCGGCTGTGAAAAAAGCTTTGCAAAAAGCGGGATTAACGCTTGGAGATATGCAATTGATTGAAGCGAATGAGGCTTTTGCTGCCCAGTCTCTGGCTGTTGACAGGGAACTTCGGTTCGACCGTTCCATACTGAATGTCAACGGGGGAGCCATTGCACTTGGCCACCCAATCGGGGCGAGCGGTGCAAGAATCCTGGTAACTTTGATTTATGAAATGAAAAGAAGGAAAGCCGAAAGAGGGCTGGCCACTCTATGCATTGGCGGCGGCCAAGGGGTGGCGACCATTGTAGAATTGGCAGGACAAAAATAACCGACAAAGGGGGACGGGATTCCATGAAAAAAATATTTGCATCATTTCGGGAGGCTGTAGATGAAATTACGGACGGTTCAACATTGATGGTTGGAGGGTTTGGCCTTTGCGGCATCCCTGAAAATCTGATTTTGGCCCTTGGGGAAAAAGGAGTGAAAGATTTAACGATCATTTCCAATAACTGTGGTGTCGATGATTGGGGGCTGGGCCTGCTTTTGCAAAATAAACAAATTAAAAAAATGGTTGGTTCCTATGTAGGAGAAAACAAAGAGTTTGAACGCCAAGTATTATCCGGAGAAATTGAGGTAGAGCTGACACCGCAGGGAACGCTCGCGGAAAAGATTCGTGCGGGGGGTGCCGGCATCCCGGCTTTTTATACGCCTGCAGGGGTCGGAACCCCGATAGCGGAAGGGAAGGAAGTACGGGAATTTAACGGGAAGGAATATGTGTTGGAGGAAGCATTAACGGCGGACTTTAGTCTTGTCAGCGCTTGGAAAGGCGACAAGATGGGGAATCTTGTTTATCGAAAAACAGCACGCAACTTCAATCCGATGATGGCCGCTGCCGGCAAAGTGACGATTGCCGAGGTGGAAACGCTCGTTGAAACGGGTGATCTCAATCCGGACTGCATTCATACACCAAGCATTTATGTACAGGGAATTATCCAAGGGCGCCT
Source organism: Siminovitchia jepli (assembly GCF_047228825.1). NCBI lineage: Bacteria > Bacillati > Bacillota > Bacilli > Caryophanales > Bacillaceae > Siminovitchia > Siminovitchia jepli. Next base: position 38,946 of record NZ_JBFEGN010000003.1, on the reverse strand, counting down.
TGAAAAACGGATAGAAAGAAGAACAATCAGATCATAAGAAAAGGAGGAGTACATAATGAGCAAAGCTGCCATTCGCGAGCAGATTGCCAAAAGGGCGGAAAAAGAAATTGAAAGCGGGTTTTATGTGAACCTTGGTATCGGAATGCCAACGCTCGTCGCCAATTATATATCTGAAGATAAACAAGTCGTTTTGCAATCGGAAAACGGCTTGCTCGGCATCGGTCCCTACCCGGCGGAAGAAGAGGTGGATGCTGATTTAATCAACGCCGGGAAAGAAACGGTGACAGCCATCCCGGGTGCTGCTTACTTTGACAGTGCCGAGTCATTTGCAATGATTCGGGGCGGTCATGTGGACATTGCCATTTTGGGCGGAATGGAAGTTTCAAAGAATGGCGACCTGGCCAACTGGATGATCCCGGGAAAGATGATTAAAGGCATGGGCGGCGCCATGGATTTGGTTCATGGTGCCGGGAAAATCATCGTCATCATGGACCATGTCAACAAAAACGGCGAGCCGAAAATTTTAAACGAATGTTCCTTGCCATTAACAGGCAAGCGGGTTGTCGATCGGATTATTACCGACCGGGCGGTGATTGATGTGAGGGAATCCGGGCTGGTGCTGAAAGAAGTAGCCAAGGGATACTCGGTTGAGGATATAAAGGAATCGACAGAGCCGGACCTGGCGGTCGATCCTGATGTGATTACGGACGCTTATTAATTTTTGATTTTCCGAAAAGGCGCAGAAATGGCTTGGTTCTTCTTATACGCAAACTTTTTTCGGGAAATGGTTAAAACAATAACGCTCAGCAGCCGCTGAGCGTTTATTTATTCTTCATCTTCCGTTTATTGAATTCCAAAAACTGCCGGAATTCTGCTTTAGAAATGCCCGAAGCCATTGCTTCCCGTACAAGTTCTTCCCAATCGGGATCAAGTGCCGCTTGATCATTGTTTGTCTCCCCGTGAAGCAAGATATGAACCGGAACATCAAGAACAGATGAAATTTTTTCCAGTATCTGTATCGAGGGATTGGATTGGATACTCCGTTCAATTGAGCTTAAGTAAGACTTTGCAATGCCCGCCTTTTCCGCCAATTCAGATAGTGACATTTTCTTTTGTAACCGATACTCTTTAATTCTTTGGCCAATCATATGCAGTCACCTACTCTTACCCATTATATCATACATATCAAAGAATAGACCGTTTTAATCCCGCATGAATCGGGTGGGAGACGGCGATTGGTTCGGATCGGCAAGCTGTCATCACAAAGGCGTTGTGACGTAAAGGATGTACGAGTGCAATCGAAGCGGCATGACAAGGAATGCCAGGCAAGAAAACCACGACCATTTATGTATTTTTCATTTTGTTCTGAAAAAAATCTCTTATGTCCTGTGGATCAATTCCGGCACTCAAAGCGAGTAATATAAGCTCTACCCATTCTTCATCCAACTTTTCTGGTTTTGTTACGACAGACTTTTTCATCGTTACCTCCCCATATTTACAAGCTTAAACCGGGTAAAATCTCGGACCTGTGACTTTGGCGCCCTGACTTTCGAACAGATTTGCCTTTGGCTCGTATCATAAAGTATAAATGTTTCCAAAGTCACAGTCGTGAAAAAAATGTCGTTAAATATAATAGTGAAATAACATTAAATCCAGTCGTTTTTTGATGGGGAAACGGAAATATCATAAAATAGCCCGTAATCACGAGTCTATTGCACTAGTATGAATGGTTGTCCGGTTAAAAGTTTGTAGAACGATCCGCGAATAAAGAGAATATTGTCGAGCAAATGATCTAACGGTGAGTGGAATAGCGGCCTTTTTTCGTTAATAAGGCGAGAATGCCCTTTTCTTCGTCTGATAATGGCCGGCTGTTCACAGCCCGTGCATTGTCCTTTACTTGTTCAATACTGCTTGCTCCGACTACAACGGCAGCCACTGTTTCGTTCGACAAATTAAATTGCAGCGCCAGTTCATTCAGTGTTCTGTCTGATTGATTTAACAGCTTCGCCTTGGCACTTTCAACAAATTCATAAATTTCCCTGGAAGAATAATCGGGATAATTCTTTCCTTCAAATTGCTCTTCTGTTAGTCCGAGCATTTTGTCACTCAATAAACCTTTAGCGACAGACCCTCTCGTGACAACGCTGACACCATTTCCTTTAAGCAACGGCATGATTTCTTCCGGACGGCGGTCAAAAAGGCTGTATTGCATCATGATGCTTACGATGGAAGAACGGTTTACATACTCCCGGATAACATTCGGCCGGATGGAAGAGATGCCGTAATATCGGATGAGTCCTTCGGCTTTTAATTCCTCAAAAGCTTCAATTGTTTCATCAATGGGATCTTCTATCGTCCCGCCATGGAGCTGATATAGGTCGATATAATCTGTTTTCAGGCGCCGAAGACTGCTTTTGACCGCTTCTTTAATATACTGCTTTGACGGATCCCAGCGCCAGCCGTCTTTTTGCTCGTTCCAGCGATTTCCGACTTTCGTGGCGATGATGACTTTGTCACGGATGGGCGCGAGCGTTTTCCCGACAATTTCCTCATTGACGCCATAGTCGTATAAATCGGCTGTATCGAAATAATTGATGCCTTCATCAATCGCTGTCTCAATAATCCCGGCGGCTTTTTCTTCGTCTGTTCCGAGCGACATGCAGCCCAGACCCATTTTTGACACCCATATATTTGATTTGCCGAGCTTCCGTTTTTCCAAATGGATCCCGCCTTTCGCTAGTTATGCATCTATTGTAACGAACTGTTGCATGCTTATTCAATCAATGTGCAGGAGTCAAGCCAATCTTTCAAAAGCTTGTGTTCCTTTGAGTATTTCTTCAAAAGGGCCTGGATTTCCCAAGCCTTTCCTGTTAATACGATCCGCTTTTCGCCGATAACCACTCTCACGGCAACCCCTCCTTGATGTATGGTAAAATGTATGATTATCGGGAAAAGAAATAGAACAGGGAGCTGAGAAAGTTGAAAAAGTTTGAAGAAAAAACGATCCGTTCAAACCCCATTTTTCAAGGGAAAATCATAAACGTTCAGGTGGACGAAGTTGTGCTTCCTGATGGAAATACATCAAAACGCGAAATTGTGCGCCACCCTGGCGCAGTGGCCATCATCGCAGTAACGAAGGACGGAAAGATCGTGATGGTGGAACAGTACCGAAAAGCGCTGGAAAGATCTCTTGTTGAAATACCTGCAGGCAAGCTGGAGCCCGGTGAGGATCCGGCTGTGACTGCTGAAAGGGAATTGGAAGAAGAGACGGGATACCGCACGAAACATATGGAATACATTACTTCTTTTTATACTTCTCCCGGATTTGCCGATGAAATAATCCATCTTTATTATGCGGAGCAGTTGGAGAAAGTGGAAAATCCTTTGGACGGGGATGATGACGAGTTTGTCGAATTATATGAAATTACCTTGGAGGAAGCTTTGCAATTTATTTGCGACAAACGGATTCACGATGCCAAAACCGTTTTTGCCGTCCAATTCATGCAGCTTTTGGGGCAGAAACAATCATGAGGGACTACTTTGCCGATTTGCATATTCACATTGGAAGAACATATACAGGGAAACCGGTGAAAATTACGGCAGCCAAAAACCTCACTTTGACAAACATTTTAAAGGCTGCCCGTTTTCCAAAAGGACTGGATATCGTCGGCGTCATAGATTGCCATTCACCTGAAGTGATTGAGGAAATCATCATGCTTCTAAAAACGGATGACTTGGTGGAATTAAGAGAAGGCGGCTTTCGGTTTCAGAAAGATGTGACACTGATTCCGGGTGTTGAAATGGAATTATTGGATGAAAAATGCAGCGGGCCGATTCATGTCCTTGCTTATTTTCCAACATTGCGGTCGTTGCAGGCATTTTCCTCATGGCTTTTTGAACGGGTAACCAATATTCAACTTAGCACACAACGCATATATGAAAGTGCAGCGATCATTCAGGAAACGGTCCGCTCCCTGGGCGGGCTGTTTATTCCCGCCCATGTGTTTACCCCTTTTAAAAGCTTATATGGAAAAGGGGTGAAAAGGTCCTTATCGGAAGTATTAGAACCGGATGGCATCGATGGAGTGGAACTCGGGTTAAGTTCCAATACATCGATGGCCGATCAAATTGGCGAACTGCATCGCTATGCCTTTCTATCCAATTCGGATGCCCACTCTCTTCCGAAAATGGCAAGAGAATACCAAAAAATGCATTTGGCATCACCCACTTTCCTATCCATTCAAAAAGCGCTAAATCAGCAGGATGGCCATCATATTGTCGAAAATTACGGATTAAACCCTTTTCTTGGCAAATATTATCGGACGGCATGTGCCAAATGTTTTGCTTTAAAGGAAGGAGACGTGTGCATCCAATGCGGATCGGAAAAGTTTACGAAAGGCGTTTCGGAAAGGATTGCCGAGCTGGCCGGGAGCGAAGCACCTCCGAAGCGCCCTCCCTATATCCACCAGGTGCCGCTTGACTTTTTACCCGGTCTTGGCCCAAAAACAAAAGAAACGTTATATCGCCACTTCGGTACTGAAATGAATATTTTGCATCGTGTGAAAGAAGAAGATTTAAAAGAAGTGATCAAGCCCCAGCTCTCGGATATGATTGTAAAAGCGAGGAGGGGCCGCCTCGAGCTTGAAGAAGGCGGCGGGGGGCGTTACGGAAAAGTTGCCAGAAGGTGATTTTCCATCTTGTCCAGGAAAGAAATTCCTGTTGTCATTAAGTCATATGCTGCTTTTCCCGTTCATAAGATGTAACAATCGTAGAACGGAGGGAAGCAGCATATGCGGAAACGGTTTTCGTCTAATTTTATCACGCGTCACATCCAATTTTATTTTTCTATTTACTGTTTCATCATGATATTGTTCGTAATGGGGATCATTTTCGGGGCAGTCATCGTCAACAACTTGTCCGCTGTCCAAAAGGAAGATTTGTTTTATTACTTGAATCATTTTTTTGGACAAGTTGCCGATGGAAAAATCGGTGAGGCAGAAGAACTGTTAAAGATCAGTTTCTTTCATAATGTAAAATTTGTCGGGCTGATGTGGGTGCTCGGCATTTCAATCATTGGATTTCCATTAATTTTAATCCTGCTTTTTCTAAAAGGGGTCACCATTGGATTTTCGGTCGGTTTTCTTGTCCATCAAATGGGCTGGAATGGATTATTGTTGGCTTTCGCAACACTCCTGCCGCAAAATCTGTTCATCATTCCGGTTTATATTTTTATCGGTGCGATGTCGATTGCGTTTTCAATTAAACTGATCAGAAAAATTTTTATCAGGCAGGGATTTTCATATCAGATCGTTCCTGAATTTGCCCGATATTTTATGTCGTATATAGCCGTTATTGCTGTCATTACAGTGGCTGCCAGCATCGAAGCCTATGCAGCTCCAGTGTTGATGAAGTCTATTCTGGCCTCCTTTAACGGATAGTATTCTCAATGATTCCTCCTTCCATTTTATAATAATTTTAATTTGATTATTCGCTTCTGTCTGATATAATATAAAAGACGGTGGCGAGGGAGGAGATACATAAAATGGAAAGCCGGATCGAAAGAATAAAGAAACAATTGCATTCCGCAAGCTATAAGCTTACTCCTCAGCGTGAAGCCACAGTAAGGGTGCTGCTCGAACATGAAGATGATCATTTGAGCGCGGAAGACGTTTATCTTCTGGTTAAAGAAAAATCACCGGAAATAGGCCTTGCTACGGTATACAGGACGCTGGAGCTTCTGACCGAATTAAAAGTAGTTGATAAAATTAATTTTGGGGACGGGGTTTCCCGATATGATTTGCGGCAAGAAGGTGCCGATCATTTCCATCATCATCTCATCTGCATAGAGTGCGGGGCAGTCGACGAAATTCAGGAGGATTTGCTTGGTGATGTGGAAAAAGTCGTCGAACATGACTGGAATTTTAAAATCAAAGACCATCGATTGACTTTTCACGGGATATGCTGGCGCTGTCAAGGAAAACCGGACCCCAAAAAAGGCAATCATAAAAATGATAAAGAAAAGTAACGCCTTTTTCCTATTTAACGGAAAGGCGTTTTTTGTTTTCCCAACCCTGAAGGTATAAATTTGGACAAGATGAGCATATCATTGTAATACGAATTTGTTCGAAAAAAAGATTTAAAGGTTGGGTGGAAATGGGAAGCTTTTTGAAGATGATTTTTGGTACCATCAGAGTGTTTTTATTGTTTGCTGCATGCACGATTTTATTTTATTATGGTATGATTTTGATAAGCCAGGAATACGAAAATTATCGCCGTTATGACGAACCGGAAGGAACGGCCATCAAGGTAATTCAGCAAGGCGGGGACCAGAAAAGCGGCTGGTTTTCCCGACTCATGCTTTTTTACTTAAATGGGGAGTAGGGAACATGAAAGACGAACTTCAAGATTTTATCCATTTTATGGTTGTGGAAAAGGGGTTGGCAGACAATACGATAAAATCTTATGAACGCGATTTGGAAAGCTATCTCGGCTATATTCAAAATATTTGCATGCTCAAAAATTATAATGATATTACAAGAATGCATATCATCCAATTTTTGGGCCAGTTAAGGGGCGAAGGAAAATCAACGAGGACCCTGGCAAGGCATATCGCATCCATTCGCTCCTTTCACCAATTTTTGCTGAGGGAACGCGTCGCAAGGCAAGATCCGACGGTCCATATCGAATCGCCGCAGCAAGAGAAAGTGCTGCCGAAGGTCTTGTCCATCAATGAGGTGCAATCGATGCTGGAAGCGCCTGATTCGACAACCGTATTCGGCATGCGTGACCGGGCCATGCTTGAGCTTTTGTATGGAGCAGGCCTAAGGGTGAGCGAACTGCTGAATCTGGATGTGGATGATGTTCATTTGACGATCGGATTTGTTCGTTGCATCGGGAAGGGCAACAAGGAACGAATCATTCCGATCGGTTCCGCGGCGATCGGGGCTGTGGAATCATACTTGCAAAATGCCAGGCCAAAATTGCGCAAAGAAAAACACAAAACGAATGCCTTATTTTTAAACCATCATGGAAAGCGGATGGCAAGGCAGGGGTTTTGGAAAAACGTAAAAAAAATGGCCGAGAAGGCAAACATCCAAAAAGAAATCACTCCGCACACATTCAGGCATTCGTTTGCCACTCATCTGCTGGAAAATGGCGCCGATCTCAGAGCGGTTCAGGAAATGCTCGGTCATGCTGACATATCCACTACTCAAATATATACACATGTTTCAAAAAAGAGATTAAAAGATATGTATGCCAAATACCACCCGCGCGCTTGAAAATCGCTTTGCGAAAAGCGGTTTTTTTATGGCCTTGGTAAGGGTATGATACTTTTAGATCGACAATTTGAAAAAAACGGAGGCCCAGGGAATGTCATACAAAAGAATTCATATCATCGTTTTAGATTCTGTCGGAATAGGAGAAGCGCCGGATGCAAAGGATTTCGGAGACATAGGCGCAGACACGCTTGGACATATCGCCGAAAAAATGAACGGCTTAAAGATGCCCAATATGGGCAGGCTTGGCCTCTCCAATATAAAGGAAATCAAAGGAATCGAGAAGGCCGATCCGCCCCTTGCCTATTATACAAAGATGCGGGAAGCGTCCATGGGAAAAGATACGATGACAGGGCATTGGGAATTAATGGGTTTAATTACGAGCCATCCATTTAAAGTATTTCCAAATGGATTCCCGGAGTTGTTGATCACCCAGCTGGAAAAAGCATCGGGCAGGTCGATTATTGGCAATATCCCGGCCAGCGGAACGGAGATCATTGAAAGGCTTGGGCCGGAACAAATGAAAACCGGTGCTTTGATCGTTTATACCTCTGCCGATTCTGTTTTGCAAATCGCGGCCCATGAAGAAGTGATTCCGCTTGGGGAGCTGTATGAAATTTGTAAAAAAGCGCGGGAAATTACTTTGGCGGACGAATTTAAAGTGGGGCGTGTCATTGCCCGGCCATTTATTGGAACACCCGGCCATTTTCAAAGAACCGCCAACCGCCATGACTATGCTTTAAAGCCGTTCAAGCCAACCGTCCTGAATCATTTGCTTGATGCCGGCCTGGACGTGATTGCGATCGGAAAAATACATGATATTTACGACGGGGAAGGAATCACCGAGTCAATCCGGACAACTTCCAATATGGAAGGGGTCGACAGGCTGATAGAAACGATGGAAAGAGACTTTAACGGGATCAGCTTTATCAATCTTGTTGACTTTGATGCCAAATATGGGCACAGGCGTGATCCAAAAGGGTACGCCAAAGCGCTCGAACAGTTTGATGAGCGGCTTCCGGAAATATTCGCCAGATTGAAAGACGATGATTTATTGATCATCACTGCGGATCATGGCAATGATCCGACCCATCATGGAACCGACCATACAAGAGAATATGTTCCTCTGTTGGTTTACTCAAAAAGGTTCCTGAGCGGGGGCGAGCTGCCAATCCGCAAATCTTTCGCGGATGTCGGCGCAACAGTGGCCGCCAACTTCCGGGTGAAATGGACCGGAGCCGGGAACAGCTTTTTGGAATTGTTAATGGAGGAGCCCCAATAACCGATGAAACGCCAGGAGACATATTGTCTCCTGGCGTTAATGATTTGTTTGGCCGATTATTTTTTTAAAACATCGTATAAAAAAATGCTTCCAGGAGACAATGGGGATAGCTGGTAAACTTTCCCGGTTTTAAAAGAATAATTGGAGGGGTTAGGATGAAGAGATTCACCGCAGTATTCTTATCTTTATTGCTTTTTGCCGCTGCTTTTATATCGGATCCCGTATCGGCAGCCGAGAAAAAAACTGAACTATCGGATGATTCAAAATCGGCCATTTTAATTGAGCGGGGTACAGGAACCGTTTTATACGAGAAAAACAGCCACGAAAAACTGCCGCCTGCATCGATGACAAAGGTGATGACGATGCTGCTCGTTATGGAGGCGCTCGACAGCGGCCAGCTCAAGCTTGATGAAAAAGTCAGAACGAGTGAGCATGCCGCCTCGATGGGGGGATCACAAATCTTTCTTGAGGCTGGTGAAGAAATGACAGTGAAGGAACTGTTGCTTGGCATCGCCATTGCCTCGGCAAATGATGCCTCTGTCGCACTCGCCGAACGGATTGCGGGGAGTGAAGAAGCGTTTGTAGAAAAAATGAACAAGCGGGCAGCAGAATTGGGATTGAAAGATACAAAATTTCAAAATCCGACAGGTTTGACAGCGAAAGATCATTACAGTACGGCCCATGATATGGCGATGATGGCAAAAGAATTGTTAAAACATGAAGAGATTACAAATTTCACCAAGCTGTATGAATCGTATTTGCGTGAAGATACAGATAAAAAATTTTGGCTTGTCAATACGAACAAACTCGTCCGTTTTTATCCGGGAGTGGACGGGTTAAAAACGGGTTTTACGAGTGAAGCGAAGTATTGCCTCACGGCCACTGCGAAAAAAGACGGGATGCGCGTCATTGCCGTCGTGTTTGGGGCGCCGACCTCCAAAAGCAGAAATGCCCAAATTACAAAAATGCTGGACTATGCTTTTTCGCAATACGCTTCCCATTCTCTTTATCCCAAAGGAAAGGTACTTGGAAAAGCGAAAATCAGCAAAGGATCGTTGAAGGAAGTTAACGCATTGACAGGAGAGCCCATTTCCATTTTGACGAAAAAAGGAGAAGAAGCAAAAGACTTTCAAACGAAAGTGAAGTTGAATAAAAACCTCAAGGCTCCATTAAGAAAAGGTGACGAAGTTGGAAGGATCATCATTCAAAAAGACGGAAAACAATTGCTGTCCGCTCCGCTTGTCGTTGAAAAAGATGTGGAAAAAGCAACTTGGTGGCAGTTGTATAAGCGATCTTTCGGGTTATTTACACAGATAAAATAACGATAATTGAAATACTTTAGCGAATAGTTTCTAGTTTTGTCACGAGGAAGGAATCGGGAACTTCAAAATAGAATTAACTCACTATCGACATTTAAGGAGGCTGTGCATAGTGGGTTTGACAATGGATATGGAAGTAAAACAAGATGTTTTGTGCATTCGTCTATCCGGGGAGCTGGATCATCACACCGCCGGAATGCTGCGGGACAAGATTAGCGCAGAAATGGAAGAAAATGATATTTTACATCTCGTTCTGAATCTTGAAAAGCTTGCCTTTATGGACAGCTCGGGGCTCGGGGTAATCCTTGGCCGATATAAGGAAGTCAAACTGAAACAAGGAGAAATGGTTGTCTGCTCCATTTCTCCGCCGGTAAAAAGGTTGTTTGAAATGTCCGGCCTTTTTAAAATTGTCCGACTGGAATCTTCAGAGCAATTTGCACTCAAAAGATTGGGGGTTGCGTAAGATGAGGAACGAGATGCAAATTCAATTTAGCGCACTCAGCCAAAATGAATCATTTGCCAGAGTGACTGTTGCCGCTTTTGTCGCTCAACTCGATCCGACGATGGATGAATTGACTGAAATGAAGACAGTCGTGTCGGAAGCTGTTACAAATGCCATCATCCACGGCTACGAACAAAATCCGGCAGGAATTGTGTATATTTCCGCTGCCATTGAGGATGGAAAGGTCGATTTGGTGATACGGGATAACGGTGTCGGAATTCCTGATATTGAAGAAGCCAGGCAGCCGCTGTTCACAACGAAGCCGGAAATGGAACGGTCCGGCATGGGCTTTACCATTATGGAAAATTTTACGGATCACCTGGAAATTGAATCACACCCTGGTACAGGTACAACCATTCGCTTAATCAAGTATTTAACGAAAAATAAAGCGTTATGCAATTAAGGAGCCGCGCCTATGGATGTGGAACTTAAAAAAAATGCAAATGCCTCTTTTTTAACGGACGAGGAAGTAAAGGAATATATAAAAAGAAGCCAGGCTGGTGACCAGGAAGCAAGGGATTTGCTCGTGGAAAAAAACATGCGGCTTGTCTGGTCGGTTGTCCAGCGATTTTTAAACCGGGGGTACGAGCCGGACGACTTATTTCAAATCGGCAGCATTGGGCTTTTAAAGTCCGTTGACAAATTTGATCTTTCCTATGATGTGAAATTTTCAACGTATGCCGTTCCGATGATTATCGGGGAAATTCAACGGTTTATCCGTGATGATGGCACGGTCAAGGTGAGCAGGTCGCTAAAAGAATTAAGCAATAAAATCAGAAGGACGAAAGATGAGCTTGCAAAGAAAAATGGCAGAGTCCCTACAGTTACCGAAATTGCAGACCAACTCGGCGTAACGGTTGAAGATATCCTCATGGCACAGGATGCGGGCAGATCTCCCGCTTCCATTCATGAAACCGTCTATGAAAACGACGGCGACCCCATTACATTGATGGATCAGCTTTCCGACCAGGCTGAACATAAATGGTTTGACAAAATAGCCCTTGAGGAAGCCATTCGGGGCCTGGATGAACGGGAGCGGCTGATCGTCTATTTAAGATATTATAAAGACCAAACCCAATCGGAAGTGGCCAAGCGGCTGGACATTTCGCAAGTGCAGGTTTCCCGTCTTGAAAAGAAAATATTGGAGCAAATGAAAGAGCGTATGGATGCCACGTAGTCCATGCGTTTTTTTTTATGGTCCAATCCGGATGCATGAACATTCCCGTTTTGCAGCATAATAAACGACACAAATGTATTGGGAAGTGGAAAAATGGAGGATATCATATACATTCAAATGAGACACCGGGTGGAAATAAAAGAAAATCGGACCATCAGGCTCGGTGACATTGCCGGCATCATTGCCCCGGAACATATGCTGCAAACATTAAATGAACTGGAACTGCATGTGAAAACAGGCGGGGAAAATAAATTCATTGTTATCGATGCATTAACGGTCATAGAAAAGATTGGACGGCAATTTCCGAAAATCGAGATTCAAACAGTTGGACCGGAGGAAACGATTATTGAATTTGTGAAAAAATCAAAGACCAATTTTCCGTTATTCATCGCTGTCTGGCTGCTCCTGTTTGTCGGTTCTGGGCTTACGATTATGAACTTCCATGAAGAGACAAGCATGCAGGCACTTCACCAAAAGCTGTATTGGATGCTGACCGGAACAAAAAACGACAGGCCGTATTTGCTGCAAATTCCATATTCGATTGGACTGGGTATAGGCATGATCCTCTTTTTTAATCATTTATTCAAAAAGAGAATCAATGAAGAACCAAGCCCGCTGGAAATAGAAATGTTTAACTATCAACAAGATATGGACAAGTTTGTTGTACTTCATAAAAAGAAAGAAAGTGCAGAACCGATTGATGATCGTTAGCGTGTTTTGTACCATTTTCATCGGATTGGCTGGCGGGCTGGCCGTGGGAATCGGTTTTGTTGCTTTTTTAACTGTGCTGGGGATCATTCCAAGATTGACCCAGCTCACAAAAACGGGACACCATATTCATGCATATGAATGGGCAGTCATTATCAGTGTCGTCATCTCATCTTTGTTCGATCTGCGAAACTGGTCCGTCAGGCTGTATTCAGGCGTGTTAATTCCGATCGGATTGGCCAACGGATTGTTTATCGGCATGCTCGCAGCCGCGCTTACGGAAGTGTTGAATGTCTTGCCGATCTTGTCCAAACGGATCGGTATGGAAGGAAAACTGATCTTATTATTAATGTCCCTTGTTTTCGGTAAAATTGCAGGCTCATTGTTTCAATGGCTCTATTTTATAAAATATCAATAATCGCGTTAAAGGAGCTCTTTGTATGGCTGAAAAAGCAGAAAAGCAATTTATGGAGATTCCGGCTGATCTAAAACAATTGGAGAAATACTTTAAAGACAGGGTTGGTCTTGGGACGAGCTTTGATATTGGACAGAGAAAGCTTGTTATTTTAAAAAGGAAGGTCCATTTTTATTATGTGAACGGACTTTCCGACACTCAATTCATCGTTGAATTAATAAAAGAACTCGTTCACGTGAACGATAAAGAAATATCTGCCGAAAGTCTGCCTGAAATCATTGAGAACCGGCTTGTCCACGAATCTGTCGAATATGTAAAAACGTTTGACGAAATGGCGGATCAAGTATTATCAGGCCTGATCGGGATTGCCATTGAAGGCGAGAAAAAAGCAATGATTGTAGATGTCCGGAGCTATCCAGGGAGACAACCGGAGGAACCCGATACGGAAAAAGTGGTAAGGGGATCCAGGGACGGATATGTAGAAAACCTGATCGTCAATACGGCATTGACCCGCAGGAGAATCCGCGATGAAAGGCTCCGCTTTGAAATAATCAAAGTTGGTGAAAGATCCAAAACGGATGTGGCGATCGGGTATATAGACGGGATCGCAAACCCCCAGCTGATTGATACAGTGAAAAAGGAATTGGAAAACATTCATATTGATGGAATATCGATGGCGGATAAGACGATTGAGGAGTTTTTGCTTAAACAGGGTTATAATCCTTACCCGCTTGTCCGCTATACAGAAAGGGCAGATGTAGGATCCATTCATTTATTGGAGGGGCATGTCCTGATTTTCATTGATACATCCCCAAGTGTGATGATTACGCCTGCAACGTTTTTTCATCATGTCCAGCATGCGGAAGAATACCGCCAATCGCCAGCTGTGGGAACATTCGTCAGGTGGACGAGGTTTCTCGGCATTTGGATATCCATATTTTTGCTGCCGTTATGGTTCTTGTTCGTCATAGAGCCGTCCATGCTGCCGGAAAATTTTGCTTTTCTCGGTCCGAATAAAGAATCTGATATCCCCCTCATCGTTCAATTAATCGTTGCGGATCTCGGAATCGAATTTTTGCGAATTGCGGCCATACATACCCCGACGCCGCTATCAACCGCCATGGGATTAATTGCGGCAGTTCTGATCGGGGAAATTGCCGTCGATGTCGGTTTATTTCATTCCGAAGTCATACTGTATGTTTCTATAGCCGCCATCGGCACATTTGCCACTCCAAGTTACGAATTGAGTGTGGCCAATAAAATATTTCGGATGCTGCTGCTTATTTGTGTGGCGATTTTTAAAGCTCCCGGCTTCATTGTCGGAGTGATGGTTTACTTCCTCTTTTTAATTTCATTCCGGCCTTTGAATGCTCCCTATTTATGGCCGCTTTTGCCATTTCATCCCGTTGCGCTCTATCAAATTCTCATTCGGCGTCCCGTACCCGGGAGCATATTGCGCCCAAGCATTGTTCATCCGAGAAACAGGGTCCGCCAAAGGCCAGTCAAACCCGAAAAATAAATTGCAGATTGGTTTATATTATGATAAAGTATTGTTTACTTATGGTAAATAAGTTTTGACTTGGCAAGCAATCGGAACGAGTTACCGATTGCTTTGTTATTATACATGCATTGTGGAGGGAAAATATATGCAATTAAACGGGACGGCCAAGATCAATCGTGAAGGGCACCTGGAAATCGGCGGCTGCGATACCGTAAAGCTTGTGGAAAAATACGGTACGCCGCTATACGTTTATGATGTTGATTTAATTAGAAAAAGGGCCAGATCCTTTAAATATATGTTTGAAAAATTGGGCGTAAAATCCCAAGTGGCATACGCAAGCAAAGCCTTCTCATCTGTAGCCATGCTGCAGCTCGTTCATGAAGAGGGTTTGTCGCTCGACGTCGTATCGGGCGGTGAGCTTTATACGGCGATTGTGGCAAAATTCCCGGTGGAAAAAATCCATTTTCACGGGAACAACAAAAGCGAAGAAGAACTGAAATTGGCGCTTGATCATAAGATCGGCTGCATTGTCGTTGACAATTTTCATGAGCTCCATATGCTTCATCATCTTTGCCAAATAAGGAATGAGAAGGTAAACATCTTGCTGCGTGTTACACCGGGAATTGAAGCTCATACGCATGATTATATTTCAACGGGGCAAGAAGATTCAAAATTTGGGTTCGATTTGCAAAATGGACAGTCTGAAACAGCACTTGCCGTAGCGTTGGAAAGCGACTATCTGAATGTGTTGGGCTTCCATTGCCATATCGGTTCGCAAATATTTGAAACGACAGGATTTTTATTGGCAGCAAGGAAAATTTTAGGAAAAGTCGGTGAATGGAAAGACACGTACCAATTCACTCCCAAAGTGCTTAATCTTGGGGGCGGCTTTGGGATTCGTTATACGGATGAGGACAAACCGCTTACACCTGAACGGTATGTTGAAGAAATGATCCTGGAGGTGAAAAGGGAAACGGAGAGGCTGTTGCTGCCGATGCCGGAAATATGGATAGAGCCGGGGCGATCCCTTGTCGGAGATGCCGGAACAACACTTTATACCATCGGTTCCCGCAAGGAAGTGCCCGATATACGAAAATACATTGCGGTTGACGGCGGGATGAGCGACAACATCAGGACGGCGCTTTATGATGCCAAATATGATGCCGTCATTGCGAACCGGGCGGATGAAAAACCGGAAGAGATTGTGTCCATTGCCGGCAAATGCTGTGAAACAGGAGACATGCTGATATGGGATTTGCCGCTTCCTGAAGCAGGGACAAGTGATATATTGGCAGTTTTCTGTACCGGCGCGTACTGTTATTCAATGGCCAGCAACTATAATCGTATTCCAAGGCCTGCGGTCGTGTTTGTTGAAAACGGAACAAGCCGCTTGATTATAAAACGGGAGTCCTATGAGGATCTTGTGCGCTTGGATATCCCTTACAGCGAAAAAACGGTCATTTAGATTTCCCTCAAAAGGTAAAAGTTTGCGATAAATGTAAAAAGCCGATACAATGAATTTTGTTGATCCCGCATTAACCGGCAATAAGATTCCTGCCGCAAAACGGAAAGGTTCGGCGGGGCATGATGTTTCACTTATCCCTGGTTGTGAGTATGACGATAGTAGGAGTGTCCGTTCATGCGCAAGCAAAATATAATCTTGTTCCTTTTCATCTTCGGTTTGGCATTTGCATGGGGATTGTTCTATTGGCTTGTCATTGTGCCGAACAAATGACGGTATTTTGTACGGAAAAAAGACTAATGAGGGATTAATGATGTTAATTCGCTACAAAAAAACTTATGAAAAAATAGCGATGGGCCTGCTTTCATTTATGCCGAATGAAAGAGATTTGAAAAAGCTTCAGCAAACGATAAAACAATACGAGACCGATGACAATTGGCAGCTTTATCTTTGGAAGGAAGAAGATATAACAGGACTCATCGGAGTCGTCATTGACGAAGACAAAATTGAAGTGCAGCATATTTCTGTCAACCCATCCCACCGCTGCCAAGGAATTGGCAAGAATATGGTAAAGTCTTTAAAACAATTGCACGAAAACAAAAAGGTCGTACCGGATGAGCATACTTCCGCTTTTTTTGAAAAGTGCGGCATCCCGGACGAAGAACCCCCGGAATCTTAATTCCGGGGGTTTATTTTGTGACAGCTATCTTTGCATGTTTTTGAGATAAGTGGGAAGCGATATGCTTATGGACGATCTGTTCATCCGTGTCATTCAAATGGCCCCATTTATATCCATGCATCCGCAGCCGTTCTTTACAGATGGCCAGTAATTCCGTATCTTGTATAGGGAGGTTTATGGCTGTATATAGTTTCCCCGTTTTCATGCTGTCCAAGCTATTCAGAAGTGTTTCCATCAGTTCGGCATGGTTCAGGCCCAAAGCGTGGAGCCCGCTCCTTTTTTCCCCCAAGATGTCAATCGCTTTGGCCATCAATTTGATCGCTCCCCGAATATTGCCCCTCCGGTAATGGTAAAGGCTGACGGCAATTTGAATGAGGCCGGCCCAAATGGAATTCCGCCCTTTCCCGTTTCGCTTCCAATGTTCTTCCAATATTTCGTGGCACTCAAAGTAATCTCTGTCTCCATGAAAATGGCATAAAAATAGGATATATGAAAAAGGATAAATCAATCGCGAGGCTCCTTTCGCTTTTTCCGGCATCCGCAATAAAATAAAAAAAGCATCATTTATTTTAGTTTAACATTTTCTTTCGGAAATTTAGACCCATTGGCTTCTGGCCTCTGACTTCCAAAGGAGGAACGCGTAGCGTTTTTCCTTACAAGTATAGCATATGTAGCGCAATACCCGAATTTACCTACTTCTTAATCCAAAAATATTGTATGATGAAAAGATAAAGTACAATTTAACGACAATATTGGTGGTATTATGACATATCAAGTGAAAACAAATGTTTTTGAAGGGCCGCTTGATCTTTTGCTCCATTTGATTAAACGGATGGAAATTGATATTTACGATATTCCGGTGGCTGAAGTGACAGAACAATATTTGCTGTACATACATGCGCTTTCGGATCTGGAGCTGAACGAAGCAAGCGAATACCTGGTGATGTCAGCGACGCTGTTATCGATTAAAAGCAAAATGCTTCTTCCGAATAAGATGGAAGAAGCAGAGGAAGACGTTTCAGTAGAAGAGGATGACCCCCGTACAGAACTTGTCGAGCAACTGATCGAGTATAAAAGGTATAAAGAAGCTGCGGAGGTTTTTAAACAAAAGGAGCAAGAGCGCAATCTTATTTTTACAAAACCGCCGAGTGATCTTTCCCGATTTGTCCAGGATGCCGAGCCGGCCCATGAAACGGACTCTGTTTCGGTTTTTGATATGCTGGCCGCCTACAACAAACTGTTAAAGAGAAAAAGATTGCAAAAGCCATCGGCTGCCAAGGTGGAAATTCAAAAAATCACAATCGAACAAAGAATGGAGGAATTGCTGGCGATCATCGGGAAAAATCGGGCACCCATTCATTTTTCGAAACTTTTCCCCCATGATGACAAGAACGTTATCATTGTAACATTTCTGGCCATGCTCGAATTGATGAAGGGAAATGCCATTTATGTGGAGCAAAGGGGCAATTTTGAAGAGATATACTTAAAGGCGAAAGAGGAGATTGTACTTGAAAGCAGCTAATGAAAAAGGTGTACTCGAAAGCTTGTTATTCGCGGCGGGAGATGAAGGCTTAAGCATAAAACAAATTTGCCACGTCCTGGAAATAACAGAGAAAGAAGCACACAGTCTGCTGGATCAATTAAAGAAGGAATATGATGAAAACGAGGATAGGGGCATTACGATTGCCGTTCTTGCCGGGACTTACCAGCTCGTGACGAAAAGGAGTTTTTCCGGCTACTTGCACAAACTGGTGGAGAACACCCGGCATTCATCCATATCCCAGGCAGCGCTGGAAACAGTAGCGATTATTGCCTATAAGCAGCCCATTACAAGGGCCGAAATAGAAGAAATCCGCGGCGTAAAGACAGAGCGCCCGATCAGATCGCTGCTTGCAAAGGGGCTTATTAAAGAAACGGGAAGGAAAGAGGGGATTGGCCGGCCGATTTTATACGGGACAACGAGAGAATTCCTGGATTATTTCGGACTCAAGGATTTAAAAGAACTCCCTCCTTTGCCTGATGCAAAAATCGACGGATTACATGAAGAAGAAGCTGATCTTTTCTATGGCAAATTTCAAGAATCAATCAAATAAAACAGGACAAAGGACGTTCATGGCATCATGAACGTCCTTTTTCTTTTTGTCATATCATTGGGAGTGGAGCATAGACTTGTACAAATAAAAAGGGGGGCGAGGGAAAAGAATGTACGTTAAAGTCAGTGCGATTGTAATCAGCTTGTGCATGATTTTATGGCTCGCCGCCTTTTCGCAAAAGGACAAGGAAGAAGAACCCGATCTCCCCCTGAGTGCGGCTGGCGCCATTTTGATGGAACAGGAGTCCGGAAGGGTCTTATATGATCATAATGCGGACACTCCTGCCAGAATCGCTTCCATTACCAAAATTATGACGGCGATTCTAGCCATTGAATCGGGAAAACTGGATGAGACGGTTACCGCCAGCAGAACGGCGGTCATGACTGAAGGTTCGTCCATCTATTTAAAGATCGGCGAAAAAATGAAGCTTGAAGATCTTTTATACGGATTAATGCTCCGTTCCGGCAACGATGCTGCCAATGCCATTGCAGAACACGTAGGGGGTAGTGTGGAAGGGTTCGTTTTCCTGATGAATCAAAAAGCCCAGGAAATCGGCATGCACCATACTGTTTTTTCCAATCCTACAGGCTTGGATGATCATGAAAACCATTATTCAACTCCTTACGATATGGCCCTCCTCATGCGATATGCGATGAACAATGACATGTTTAAAGAAATATCGGGAACAAAAGCGTATACAGTGGAGCGGGAGGACGGCAAGATCAGGTGGAAAAACAAAAACCGCCTGCTTACCGAAAAATATCAATATACGACCGGCGGCAAGACGGGATTTACGAAAAAGGCAGGACGGACGCTTGTCACTACAGCTTCCAAAAACGGAATGAACCTGATTGCCGTTACGCTAAATGCGCCTGATGATTGGAATGATCATATTTCCCTGTACGAATACGGTTTTGAGCATTTTCAAATCAAGCAACTGCTTTCAAAAGGGGAACTGTTTGATATTGCCGAGCTTCCTGATGACAAGCAATTGTATGTAAAGCATCACGTCAATTATCCGCTGAAGGAAAAGGAAGTAGACTACATTACGATCAAATACCATATTCTTTCTCCGGAGGATCTGGGAAAAATGAAGGAAGGGCAGGCTGGCGAAGCGGTTTTTTATTTTCAAAATGACGTCGTGCGAACAATTCCCATTTACTTGAAGGAATTGGATCATGGCGGAAGAAAAAGCTGGTGGGACGTATTCAAGAATTTATTTTTCACTCAGACTGGAGTAAAGATAAATGATTAACTACATTTGGGTTGGAATGACTCTGATCGGCCTCGTGTTTGCCGGATTGAATGGCACGATGAAAGAAGTGAACGAGGCCATATTTCAATCAGCCAGCGAAGCCGTTACTTTGTGCATTGGCCTTATCAGCATTCTTGTATTTTGGCTCGGCATGATGAGAATTGCCCAGGAGGCAGGCCTTTTGGAAAAACTGTCCAATTTATTTCGGCCTGTTATCCTTAGGCTTTTTCCGGATGTTCCAAGCGATCACCCGGCAGTCGGCTACATTTTAGCGAATGTCATTGCAAACATGTTTGGACTTGGGAATGCCGCCACGCCCCTCGGGATCAAAGCGATGGAACAGTTAAAAGAATTAAATGGGGGAAAACCGGTTGCAAGCCGCTCCATGATTACCTTTCTCGCGCTCAATACTTCAGGTTTTACACTTATTCCGACGACCGTTATCGCCATTCGAATGAATTATCAATCAACGGGGCCAACTGATATCGTAGGTCCCACATTAATCGCCACCATCTGTGCCACCCTGGGCGCCATTATTGTGGACAGACTGTTTTATTACCGCAGAATCCGAAAAGGGGTAAAATAGCGATGCAATTTATATCGATTATTTCATTATGGATGGTCCCTGTCATCATCGCAATCATTTTACTCTATGGCACGTGGAAAAAAGTGCCCACGTATGAGCATTTCGTCGAAGGGGGCAAAGAAGGTATCAAGATCGCCGTTTCCATTATCCCGTTTTTGGTCGGCATGCTTGTTGCCATTACGGTTTTCAGATCTTCGGGAGCACTCGATTTCATGATCCAGCTTGTCAAACCGGTTTTGGATTCAGTTGGCGTTCCTGCAGAAATTGTTCCGCTTGCACTCATCCGGCCCATTTCCGGTACCGCGGCCTTGGGCGTTATGAGCGACCTTATTTCGGTTTACGGCCCCGACTCCTTTATAGGCAGGATGGCCTCGACCATTCAGGGCAGCACGGATACAACCTTTTATGTACTAACCGTTTACTTTGGGGCTGTTGGCATAAAAAAAATGGGAGATGCCTTAAAAGTCGGCCTCATAGCCGATGTGATCGGCATCTCGGCAGCCATCATCATCGTGACTTTATTATTCGGTTCCTAACCGGATTTTTTTATTTTTGGTCAACATTCTTTGATTTTCACCGCACTTATGCAATAATTCATAGAGAAAATGCAGGTTTGAGGTGAAAAAATGGAACGTTTACAAAAAGTCATTGCCCAAGCGGGAATCGCTTCCAGAAGAAAAGCGGAAAGGCTGATTGCAGAAGGCAAGGTAACGGTCAATGGAAAGGTGGTAACCGAGCTTGGAACAAAAGTGGGGCTTTCGGATAAAATTCAGGTGAACGGCATTCCATTGGAGCAGGAGGAAAAAAAGTACTTTTTGTTTTATAAACCGCGCGGGGTCATCACTGCTGTCAGGGATGACAAAAACAGGAAGGTGGTTACCGATTTCTTCCCGCATGTTGAAGAACGAATATATCCGGTCGGGCGTCTTGATTATGATACGTCCGGACTCCTGCTTCTTTCCAACGATGGTGAATTTACCCATTTATTGACACACCCCAAACATGAAATGCCCAAAACGTATGTGGCAAAGGTCAAAGGGCTGCCATCGAGGGAGACGTTGAAACAACTGGAAAAGGGAATCCAACTGGAAGACGGAAAAACCGCACCGGCTAAAGCAAAGCTTTTATCAGCAGATAAACGAAAGAATCATGCTATTGTCGAAATGACCATTCATGAAGGGAGAAACCGCCAAGTACGCAGAATGTTTGACGCCATTGGCCATCCAGTGGTGAAATTAAAGAGAGAGCGGTTTGCGTTTTTGACCCTGCACGGGTTAAATGCGGGAGAATACCGGGAATTAACGGTGCATGAGGTCAAAAGATTGAAAGTTCTTGCCCAAACAGGGCAATGATGGAGACAATGGCCAAGTTTTCACATAACCTTCATAACCACCGCAATGGTTTCATGCAGAAAGTGTTATAATGGAAACGGATATTCGCGTCTTAATAAGGAGGTCATGCTCTGTCATGTCTAAAAAAAACCGGCTGGTCATTCGGACAATCATCCTTGTTATCATGACCGGAGCAATTGCATATACACTTTACGCCAACTTTACGAAAGAAGCGCGCTCAAAAGTATCGGTCGGCGATGAAGCTCCTGATTTTGTTTTGTCGGATCTTGGCGGGGAACGGCACCAACTGTCCGAATTAAAAGGGAAAGGCGTGTTCTTAAACTTTTGGGGAACCTATTGCAAGCCGTGCGAACGGGAAATGCCCTATATGAATAGCCAATACAAGCATTACAAGGATCAAGGCGTTGAGATTTTGGCCGTCAATGTCGGTGAGCCGGAATTTTCGATCAAACGGTTTGTGGAAAAGCATGACTTGGATTTCCCCATTTTGGACGACAAAAATAAAGATGTCATGAATATGTACGGAGTGTATAATTTGCCCGCAACGTTTTTAATTGATCCGGAAGGGAATGTCATTAAGGTGGTAGAGGGAGAACAGACGGAAGCCAATATACAGGCGATGCTGGAGAGTATTAAACCGTAAGGGGAGCAGTTTTTTATGAATGATGTCAAATGTGTTTGCGGCCACGTCAATCCGCAGGGAACGGTCCTTTGTGAAGCCTGCGGGCGGGCACTGACCGATGAAGCCAAAAAAGAACACTTGCACGATATGCGTTATGAGGGCAGCGCCAGAAGGTCCCAAACATACAATAAAACGCTGATTGACAAAGTATGGAATTTTTTCTCGTCTGTCAAGGTGGGCGTATGGCTTATTGTCATCACACTGATTGCTTCCGCGCTGGGAACGATCTTTCCGCAGGCGATGTACATACCGCCGAATGCCGACCCTGCCGAATATTATTCAAGCGAGTACGGAATCTTCGGAACGATTTATTACGCTCTTGGTTTTCACGACTTATACAGCTCCTGGTGGTACCTGCTATTAATTGCCTCAATCGGCGTTTCGCTTGTTATTTGCAGCCTTGACCGGGTTGTTCCTTTGCATCGGGCATTAAAAAACCAGCGGGTTGACCGGCACGAAGGTTTTTTAAAAAGGCAGCGATTGTTCAGCCGTTACGAAGGAACGGTTCCGGAAGAAGAAATTCAAACGTTTAAAAAAAGGCTAAAAGAAAAAAGATATAACATTAGGGAAAAAGACGGCAATATACTTGCTGAAAAAGGGAGATTTTCTCGGTGGGGCCCGTATGTCAATCATATCGGCCTGATCATTTTCCTGATCGGCGGCATGCTGCGGTTCGTCCCGGGCATGTATGTGGACGAGGAGCTGTGGCTGCGTGAAGGGGAGAAAAAAACGATCCCGGGAACAAATAATGAATACGTTTTGGAAAACAAAAAATCTACGGTAGAGTTTTATAACAAGGAAAAGGACAAAGAAGTTTTCGGCGCCGCCCTTGAAAGGGCCGGTTCCGTAGTGAAGAAGTTCCAGTCCGATGTAGTTCTTTACAAAAGGGACCAAGAAAAAGCGGTAGGCTCCGACGAAAACCTGGTTAAAGTAACCGATGCCGAGATTCGCGTAAATGAGCCGCTGAAATTTGACCATTTCGCCTTATACCAAGTCAATTTCAAACAGGATGAATTTAAGACAATGACTTTTTCTTTAATAGACAAGAAAACAGAAACGGAGCATGGCAAAGTAACCATTGATTTGTTTGATCCGAAAACGAGCTACGATTTGAAAAATGGCTATAAAGTAGAGCTTTTGGGTTATTACCCGGATTTTTCCGGTTTTGCGAAAAATGGCGAACCGCAGACGAAGTCACCTGTCCCGAATAACCCTGCATTTTTATTTAATATGATTTCACCCGAGCATCCGGACGGAGAAGTGAGTTTTACGGCCATTAGACAAACTGTGGAACCGCTTGGCGAAACGGAGTATAAAATGGCGTTCAAGGATATTGGAACGAGAAATGCGACAGGCCTGACTGTCCGAAAGGATTTAACGCTGTGGATTCTGGCTGTCGGGGGAGCCATTTTCATGATCGGGGTCATCCAGGGTTCCTATTGGAACCACCGGCGTATTTGGCTGCAACAAAAAAACGGCGAACTGCTTATTGCCGGCCATACAAACAAAAATTGGCATAGTTTGAGTCGTGAAATTGCCGGAGTTGTTGAAGGCACAAGTATTCCTGAACCAATAGATCAGTCTCAAAAAGAAATTAAAGGTAAAGAAAGTAGGAATAATGATGCAGAATCTGGCACAATTAAGCAGTAATTTATTATATGCTTCCTTTATTCTTTATCTCGTCGGAACATTTCTGTTCAGCGGGGCAATCCGTGACAAAAGGGGCAGGGAAAAGGAAAAAGGACCCAACCGTTGGTCCAAGCTGGGCATTACAGCAGCTGTAATCGGTTTTGCCGCTCAGCTTGGTTATTTTGTTACCCGCTGGATTGCAGCGGGGCACGCTCCTGTCAGTAATATGTTTGAATTTACCACCTTTTTTGGGATGATGCTAGTTGGGGCCTTTATTCTCATTTATTTTATCTATCGCCTGAATGTGCTTGGATTATTCGCTTTGCCTGTTGCAATGATATTAATCGCATTTGCCAGCATGTTTCCCAGGGAAATCAGCCCGCTTATCCCGTCGCTGAAAAGTGATTGGCTTCATATCCATGTCACCACTGTAGCGGCAGGACAGGCCATCTTATCCGTCAGCTTTGTGGCAGGAATCATTTATTTATTAAAAGCGGTTGACCCTTCGGTGAAAGATAAAAGATCATTTTGGCTGGAAGCGATTATGTACTGCCTTGTCGCAACCATTGCATTTATTGTCATCTCATCGGCATTTTCAATAGCCCACTATAAAGCGGATTTTTCCTGGGTGGATAAAAACGGTGCAGCAAAAGAGGTATCCTACCAGCTTCCGGCACTTGTCGGTCCCCATGAAGGCGAGCTGCTGACAGAGGGACGCTTCAATCCTGTCATTGAAATGCCGGCAATCATTAATGCAAAAAAACTGAATACCGTTTTATGGACCATACTATTTGGCACAATATTGTACGGGCTGCTGCGCCTGATCTTCCGGAAGCGGATCAGCATGCTCCTTAGGCCGCTTGTGAAAAAGGTTAATTTGGACCTTGTGGATGAAATTGGCTATCGCTCTGTTTTGATCGGATTTCCGGTTTTCACCCTTGGCGGTTTAATCTTTGCCATGATCTGGGCCCAGATTGCCTGGTCCCGATTTTGGGGATGGGACCCGAAAGAAGTGTGGGCGCTTATTACGTTCCTGTTTTACGCTGCTTTCCTCCATTTGCGTTTATCAAGGGGATGGCACGGAGAACGTTCAGCCTGGCTCGCCGTTATAGGCGTAGCCATCATCATTTTCAATCTCGTATTTGTTAACCTGATTATAGCCGGCTTGCATTCCTATGCATAGCCCGGTTTGGATGTCCATCTTGAAAAAGCCCGCTGCTTTCAGTGCGGGTCTTTTTCGAATACAATAGGAGTAGGACTAGACTATATTGCTTGGGGGGATTAGGATGGAAAGGGACATAAAAATATTGGTCGTCGACGATGAAGATCGGATCAGAAGGCTGCTGAAAATGTATTTGGAGCGGGAGAATTATTTGATTGAAGAGGCGGCCGACGGTGAAGAAGCGTTGGAAAAAGCAATCAGCCAAGACTACGATTGCATCCTTCTCGATTTAATGATGCCGAAAAAAGACGGGATTGAAGTTTGTAAAGAACTGCGTGAAGAAAAAGCAACACCGATTATCATGCTGACGGCCAAAGGAGAAGAGGCAAACCGGGTTCAAGGTTTTGAGGTTGGGGCGGACGACTATATTGTCAAGCCGTTCAGCCCGCGGGAAGTGGTTTTGCGCGTCAAAGCCGTATTGAGAAGGTCTTCACAGACCAGCTTCCTGCAAACGGATCCGACTGCACGGGATATTATTGTTTATCCGCATTTGTCCATCGACCATGATGCCCACCGGGTTACGGCTGACGGAAAAGAAGTGAATTTGACTCCCAAGGAGTATGAACTCCTTCACTTCCTGGCGAAATCCCCGGATAAAGTTTTTGATCGGGAGCATTTGCTGAAAGAAGTATGGCAATATGAATTTTTTGGCGATTTAAGGACGGTTGACACCCACATTAAAAGACTTCGGGAAAAATTGAATCGCGTATCAGAAAAAGCAGCAGGAATGATTGTAACCGTTTGGGGAGTGGGATACAAATTTGAGGCAGGAAATGAATGAGGCTTTGGCATAGCGTAGTCGGCAAGCTTTGGATGACCATTCTGCTGCTGGTTTCCTTTGTACTGATCATTTTAACGATTTTGCTGATCCAATTTTTTGAAAAGTATCATGTAAATGAAATTGAACAGGATTTATCGGATTCCGCCAAGAAAATATCCGGTATTATAGAAGCCCATCGGGATGACGGGCTTGGAGAAGAAATTGTCTTCGAGATTGTGGATGACCCTGTTGGCGTTGCCATTGCGTATGATAAAGACAGATTTTTGTACTCCCCAAACATACAAGAAGGCAATAAAATACCGGCGCACGTTTTTATTGAGGATAAGGAATTGAAAAAAGTGTTTACCGAAAGGGAAGTCATACAAAAAGAGTTGTCCATCACTGAACTTGAGGAGACCGGCGGCCGATTTAAAAACTACATTATAGCCGGAGTGCCGCTCAGTCTGAATAAAGGTGAAAACGGGGCCATTTTCATTTATCAGTCTCTCGGCGTATTGAAGGAAACGACAAAACAAACCGCGAATCTCATTTTGCTTGCAGCCGGAATTGCCATCGTGCTGACAACCGTGTTTGCCTTCTTTTTGTCAACACGCATTACCGCTCCTTTAAGAAAAATGAGAGAGGCCGCCTTTGAGCTTTCAAAAGGAAACTTTGATACACGTGTTCCTTTTTTGACCCATGATGAAATTGGCGAGCTTGCCGTTGCATTTAATCAGATGGGCAAACGGCTGAAGTTTAACATGAACGTGCTCCGCCAGGAGAAAGAGCAGCTCACGAACATATTGAGCAGCATGGCGGACGGCGTCATGACATTCAGCCGCGACGGTACGATTCTGATTACCAATCCCCCGGCCGAACGGTTTTTGCATTTATGGCCTTATGGTGAAGCGGAAACTGAACATCCCATTCCTGCTGAACTGGCTGCGCTTCTGGAAAAAGCAATTGCGGATGAAACGGAACAAACCGGGGAGCTTTCTGTACAGGGCAGATATTACGTCGTTATTGTAAGCCCATTATACAACCATGATCAAAAAAGTGTGCGGGGGGCTGTAGCTGTCATTCGTGACATGACAGAAGAGAGGCGGCTGGATAAATTGCGGATCGATTTTGTGGCCAATGTTTCCCATGAGCTCCGGACACCGATTGCCATGCTCCAAGGCTACAGTGAAGCCATCATTGATGACATAGCGGGATCGGAAGAAGAAAAACAGGAAATCATCAAAATCATATATGACGAATCGCTCAGAATCGGCAGGCTCGTCAATGAACTGCTTGACTTGGCAAGGATGGAAGCGGGCCATATTACCCTTCATTATGAAAAAGTGGATGCGGGGAAGTTTGTCCAAAGAATTACAGCCAAATTTCAGGCAATAGCGCGGGAAAACAACATTGAACTCAAAAGCAGCGTCGAAGAAAACGTCTATTTTTCACTTGATTCTGACCGCATTGAACAAGTATTGACCAATCTGATTGATAATGCCATCAGGCATACACATGAAGGCGGAAAGATAAAGGTTAGCCAGGCAACTGTCGATAATGGCCTGATGATTACGGTGCAAGATGATGGAACCGGCATTCCCGAAGAGGATCTTCCTTTTGTTTTTGAGAGATTTTATAAAGCTGATAAAGCCAGGACAAGAGGGAAGGCCGGAACAGGCCTCGGGCTTGCCATTGCCAAAAATATCATAGACGCCCATAATGGCACGATGACGGTTGAAAGCAAGCTTGATGAAGGCACAACCTTTACCATTTTCCTGCCGGCAGCTGAATAAGTGACCGAATTCATGAAGCAGGATCTTATTACTGCCCGTTAAAGCGGGATTTTCTGTTGAATAATGGCGCTAATTCTTGTTTCATGGGTAACATCACTGGATGCAATCGGTCTGGATCGTATTCCCCGGTTTCCGGCCAGGATTTCACTTTCTCAAGCTTTTCTATTCACATATGAAGTTTTTTATTGTATAATGACAACAAATAACAACATACGATTCATCTTCGGGGCGTGGTGAAATTCCCGACCGGCGGTGATGAAGCGTCAGAGCTTCTAAGCCCGCGAGCCTCTTTTGGGGCAGGATTTGGTGTGAATCCAAAGCCGACAGTAAAGTCTGGATGGGAGAAGATGGAGGTTGCCGTGCGTTCAAAATGCAGGTTTTGGACGCTTATTCGAGCATGCCGATAATTCTCCCTCAAAGTCAATCTTTGGGGGTTTTTATTTGGCAGATTTGGGGCAAACCTTTCTTCGACATGGGATGAATCTCAAAAGGAGAGAGGATTTTGAGAAAATTGAATACGAAATCATTTGTAGCCATCGGAATGCTGAGCAGTTTATCATTTGTATTGATGCTCATCAAATTTCCAATTCCGCCGTTTCCGGCATATTTGACGGTGGATTTTAGCGATATTCCTGCGTTAATCGCTGGTTTGATGTATGGTCCGCTGGCTGCTGTATTGGTGGAATTGATCAAAAACTTCATTGATTACCTGATGATTGGCAGCGAAGCCGGTATTCCGATTGGAAATTTTGCCAATTTTATTGCAGGAATCGTTTTTGTTCTTCCGACTTACTTTGTTTTTAAAAAGCTGAATAAAAATTGGGGCCTTGCCGTTTCACTGGTTGCCGGAACGATCTTCATGTCAGTTTTTATGAGCATTTTAAACTATGTCGCAATATTGCCTGCCTACATTATTTTGCTTGGATGGGACCCAATGTCAACTTCTGCTTTAAGGCAATTGGTTGTGGCAGCCATCTTGCCGTTTAATATGATCAAAGGCCTGATTGTGACAGTGATTTTCTTATTAATTTATACACGAATGCGAAACTGGATCGAAAAGCAGGCTGTTTATAAAAACGCATAACCAACAAAAGAAAAAGCGCCGTTTCGGCGCTTTTTGGTTTTTCCAGGTTGCCCGTTTCAGTCCCCGGCGCCGGGCAGGCGCTTTATTCAAACTTTAAGGGATCGCCATTGAACGGTTCGTCGGCAACTTTTATTGAATCGGTCGGACAGCCCTCGAACGCGTCCATCATGTCATCTTCCAGTATCTCGGGAACCTCCTCTGTACCTTGATTATGATCAAGGACGACGTAAGCAAGCCCTTCATCGTCATAGTCATATATGTCAGGTGCAGCCGCTCCGCATGCGCCGCACGCTATGCAAGTATCCTGGTCAACGATTGTAAACTTCGGCACAAATAAAACCTCCATATGATTCAAGGGCACGTGAATCATAATATTTTCACCACTGAATATATATTAATGCTCCTCCATGGACATTTCAACAATAAAAAACGTATGAAAGATCATTGGCGAAATTTTTTTAACGGTGGAGGAAGCGGGAGAACATAGTCGAAAAGTTGGTTTCATGATAGAATATTGTTGAATGGATAATGATATAAAGTTCATCATTTGTTCATGTGCATTATGTGCTTGAAATAATCATTCTAAAGAGTGGACTTTCATGAAAATGAAGAGACAAGCAGACCTTATTGGCCAAATGAGCGCGAAAGAGCTTTTGTACCACCTGTATATGACACAAATGATTTCACTATTTATTGCCCTATTGGCCGGGACATTTTTATTTGTTGATTTTTGGGATCCGAACTTTTTTTTTCGGTTTAATGCCATGCAGGTTATGTTCGGGGCCGCCAATGGCTTGGCTGTAGTCCTTATTGATCTTATTTTAATGAGCATTTTACCCGGCAAGTATTATGATGACGGCGGCATCAATACCAAATTATTTTCCGGAATGCCCTATTGGAAAATCGCCGTTGTTGCATTCATTGTGGCGGTTTCGGAAGAGCTATTATTCAGGGGAATCTTGCAAACCAAGTTTGGCCTCATCATTGCCAGTATTATATTTGCCCTGATACATGTACGCTATTGGGCACATTGGTTTTTAATCGTAAACATTATTTTGTTGAGCTTTTGGATCGGGATCGTTTATGAATGGTCCGGACATCAGCTTTTGCCTGTAATGGCGATGCATTTTACAATCGACTTTTTACTCGGAATATATATAAAAAAGAAATTTGCTCAAGAAAGTATAAAAGGGGTTAATGATCGGTATGAACAATAAACAAAAGGAATCGGGCGCTCAAAGAGAAAGTCTGCCTTCAAGGGCCGAGTATCACCGGTCTAAATATAAAAAAAGAGCAGCGCATAAGAGCAATGCCAAAATATCGGTTCCGCTTATCCTTTTGCTGCTGCTGCTGTTGCTGCCCGTTGCCATATTGTCGTTCATTCACCTTGGAGACAAGCCGAATGCTGAACGTGTAGACTCAAGCTCCGGGGAAGAAGTGTTATTTGAAACGGATGAAACAAACTCCCCAAAAGAAAATGAAAACAATGTAAAAGAAAAAGATCGGAAACAAGAGACAGAAAAAAAAGAGAATGTTACACATCAAAAGAAAATTTCTTCCAATGAAGGCCCAAAACGAAAATCTCAGCCAAAAGAAGAGGTGAAAAAGGAGAAACAAAAAGAGGAAGCTCCACCTGAAAAAAACAATGAAAATACAGAACAGGGGCAGGATGGTTTCATTTACCACCAAGTACAGCCTGGTGAAACGTTGTTTAGAATTGCGATGAAATATTACAGCTCGCAGCAAGGCGTTGACCGAATTAAACAGGCAAACGGGTTATCCAGCAATGAAATCAGCGCTGGCCAAACGTTAAAAATTCCAAAGCCGTAAAGATCGATCATAGATGCCCATGCTGAATCATAGATTGAGTAAGAAGTCTATGAGGAGGCAAGAAACAATGACAATGGAAAAGCTTTTTCAAAAGCTGGATGATCAAACAGATCAAGCGACGAAAAGAATGATCCAGAATTTGATTGAAAGAAAGCTCAAGTTTGACCGTTACAAAAGCCTTCATCTTTTGCTTTTGGCGATCGCCTGTTTGTATTGTCTTGCCTTATGTTATATTTGCTACAAATATGTCATTATCCCCGACGAGTTATCAGCGGTGGAAGCTATTTCGGCCATGATAGGGACAACCCACTTTACTTACTTGTTTATCGTTGGAGCACTATTGTTCGGTTCGGTAAAAATTTTTTATGAACGAAAAGAAAAGGCCGAACAGGAATATCAAGATTTGCGCTGTGAGATTATTGATAAAAGCCGGGATTTATGGCAAGAAGAAAGCTGGTCTGAAAGATACCAGATTTTTGAACAAATCAAAGTGCAATATGACATCAACTTGTTTCATGAAAGCAAGTAATTTTCAATGAAAAGGGAAAGCAATTGATGAAAATTGCTTTCCCTTTTCACTTTGTCCGAATAAGACATCATCAAATATTACAAACTAATTCATAATCCATATATGGGGGGATGACAATGTCTGAAAGCTGTTTTTATTGCATGAGGCCCATGGAGGAAAATGAATGGCATTTTGCCACATTCCAAGTAAGTGATACAGATCTGGAAGAAGTGCTTTGTGATGATTGCTATGATGATTGGCTTCAGGGCATCAAAGGATGATATAGGGATAGAAAGAAATTGGCAGTCCGCATTTAGTCAAATCCAACCTTCTACCTCTCACTTCAAAGAAAAAACGCGTTAGCGTTTTTTCTTTTGACACTTTTCATTGATCGTGTGATAAGATGTTACCCATATGATAATCAGGGTGATCTTATGTATTGGATGATATGGACCATTCTTTTTTTGGCGGCGCTTTTATTGATTTTCATGGTAAAAGAAGCTTTTCACAATAGAGTGAAAAAAGAGGAGCTTGCATTTCCGGATTTCCCGAAACAATGGGGAGAATTAACGATTTTCTTCATATCCGATATTCATAAAAGGCTCGTTCACGAGACCATCATTCAAAATATCAAAGGAAAAGCCGATATTGTAGTCATTGGCGGGGATTTAACGGAAGGCGGCGTGCCCCTTTCAAGAACCCGGAAAAATATCGAAATGCTGCAACAGGCGGCACCGGTCTTTTTCATTTGGGGAAATAACGATTACGAAATAAATACCGGAAAGCTGAATAAATTGTTTCGCGAATGCGGCGTCACGGTTTTAAAAAATGAAGCGGCATTTCTTCAAAAGGGAGAAAGTTCAATTGCACTGATCGGTCTTGATGATCATGAACCGTCCGAACCTTCATTAAGGGCCATTTTACATTCTTTGGATGATCGTCATTTTAAAATCCTGCTCAGCCACAAGCCGTTTATCCTTGATGCTATAAGAAAATCAGACAACATTGCCCTTGTTTTGAGCGGTCATACACATGGCGGGCAAATTCGGCTTTTTGGTTTCGGTCCTTATCAACGGGGAAGAACATTTCATCACTTCAACACCACGATACTGATCAGCAACGGATACGGAACAACATTGCTGCCATTAAGGCTCGGTGCCCCGGCAGAAACCCATCTTGTTACGATCAAACATGCAGAGGGGCAAAAGTAGATATTCTGCCCGGAGACCTTTCGCGAACCATCCGCCGGCTCCTTCATATGATGGAGGTAACAGTACCGGGCAGGAGGCGGATGACATGAAACTCGAAAGAATATCAGCCAACAAAATTAAATATTCCATTACGTTCGAAGAGCTGACGAATAAGGGGTTTCTCCAAGATGAAATACTGAAGGAATCTTTTTTATGGGACGTTTTATTTGATGAAATGTTGGATGAAGCCGGCCGCATATTTGAGTTGAATCATTTTGGAGCCGTCTCCGTGGAGATTTTTTCACTTACATCAAAAGAACTTGTTCTTATATTAACGATTGAAGATGAGGAAGGAGAGCAAATTCCCTCAATCACAGCCGGAAAATATTCCCACAATGGCGACCATATTCTCCTGTTTCAATTTGATGATTTTGAACACGTCATATTATTGTCCAAAAGGCTAACAGGTTCTTCGGTGCCATTAGGGAACAACTCTTTATATGTGTTGAAAAA
The DNA here is from genome assembly GCF_047228825.1 of Siminovitchia jepli. Taxonomy (NCBI): domain Bacteria; kingdom Bacillati; phylum Bacillota; class Bacilli; order Caryophanales; family Bacillaceae; genus Siminovitchia; species Siminovitchia jepli. The sequence goes on along the minus strand of NZ_JBFEGN010000003.1, from coordinate 6,127 downwards.
TAAATACTTTGTAAAAGCGAATGCCGATCCGCAATATTACGAACATTTCGACAGCATCTTCAGCGAGTATGGCGACATATCGATCTTTTCGGATGCCTACTTGGGTGATTATGGGGAATTGATTATTGAAAATGAAGCAATCCATCTATTACAGCAATATTTTTAAGGCGCATAAGCTTTGCACATGTTCTAAAAATCTCCTATCATAATGAATAGAGGTTTTTTAGCAAACGCCAGGATAGGGGAGTTTTCGTACATGGTACAAGAAGAATGCATCATTGTTGGAGGGGGGCCATGCGGCCTGTCTGCAGCAATTGCATTGCAACATATAGGGAAAAATCCGCTGGTCATTGAAAAAGGAAATATTGTCAACGCGATATATAACTACCCGACCCACCAAACCTTTTTCAGCACGAGTGAAAAATTGGAAATCGGAGACATTCCGTTTATTACTGTTAACCGCAAGCCGAAACGGAATGAGGCCTTAACCTATTACCGTGAAGTGGCCAAAAGAACGAATATAAGGATTCACCGGTTTGAGACGGCTTCAAGCATCAGAAAAGAGAATGGATTTTTTACTGTAAAAACCGATAAAGACACGTACCGTTCCCGGTATGTTGTAGTCGCTACCGGTTATTACGATCATCCGAACATGATGGGGATCCCGGGGGAGGAGCTTGGCAAAGTTTCCCACTATTTTAAAGAGGCCCATCCGTATTTTGATACGGATGTCGCCGTGATCGGCGGCAAAAATTCGGCAATTGATGCAGCCCTGGAGCTGCAAAAAGCCGGAGCCCGCGTAACGGTCCTATACCGGGGGGATCATTATTCGCCGAGCATTAAACCGTGGGTACTGCCGGACTTTGAAGCATTGGTGAGGAACGGCGAGATTGCCATGGTTTTTAATGCGGAAGTACGTGAGATTACGGAAAAGAGCATTCGGTATGTGAATGGCGATAAAGAAGAAGTGATAGCGAATGATTTTGTCTTTGCAATGACCGGTTATCACCCGGATCACTCCTTTATAAAAGCGATGGGGGTCAAAATGGATGACCGGACAGGAAAGCCGTTGTTTGACCCGGAAACGATGGAGACGAACATTCCGGGTTTGTTTATTGCGGGCGTGATCGCAGCCGGAAACAACGCAAATGAAATATTTATTGAAAATGGCCGCTTCCACGGCGGGCAAATTGCAAAAGCGATTAAGGAAAAGGAAATGATATGTACGTCCCGGTCCAATCAATGACCGGGATGTTTTTTTTGTTAAAGAAATCATAAGTTTTTTTGAATATCAGGCTGAAAAAATATCTGTCGCTGCCTGAGCCTTCGTTCCTCGCCGTGTTTCCTTTATATCGTGCGGAGCTCCAGTTTGTACGTTGCTAAAACGGGCGCTTGCGTTTTTCTTAGACAAAGCATGGTTAATTTTCCATGATGCGGATCAATTCGTTTCGGTCTTTCGTGTTCATCAAGGCGGCCATTAATTTGATCCGGGCTTTTTGTCCGTTTAAACCATTGCAAAATATAACGCCCAAATCTCTCAAATGGCTTCCCCCTCCCTGGTAATGATAGGCGGGATAGACGAAACCGCCTTGACACCTTGAAACAACAACAACGGGGATGCCAGACCTTATGAGGGTTTCGATGCCCTGTGTCGTTTGGGGAGGAAGATTTCCCTGTCCCAAGGCTTCAATCACTACGCCGTCATACGCCATGTCCTTTAAGGCCAGGAGTATAGATGAATCCATGCCGGCATACGCTTTTAACAGTGCGACCTGTTTATTGATTTCATCTACTTGCAGCTTGTTTTGCAACAGCGGATTGTAGCGGAATAAAACTTGATTGGGCGTAATGGTTCCGACAGGGCCTGCCAGAGGGCTTTGAAAAGCGGCCGCGCTTGTTGTATGGGTTTTGGTGACGTCAACAGCTGTATGTATGTCATCATGAAAGACTACGAGAACGCCTTTGTTTTTGGCTTGTTCTTCCTCTGCAGTGCGTATCGCTGAAAGCAAATTGCTGAATCCGTCGGCGCCGATTTCATTGCTTGCACGCATTGCTCCTGTCAAAACAACCGGAACATCCGCCCGCACGGTCAAATCTAGAAAAAAGGCGGTTTCTTCCATTGTATCCGTGCCATGCGTAATGACCACTCCATCGTAACCTTTTTCGGAACATTCCTTTTCAATGATTTTTTTTAAGTAAACCATATCAGTGACGGTCATATGGGGTGACGGTTTATGAAAAGGTTCAATGACGTTTAAATGGGATGAATCCGTCAATGTATCGGTTGTTTCCAACAGCGGATTCCGGGATCCGATTCCCGCTGTTTCGGTCGCGGAATCTTTCTTCATGGAAATTGTTCCGCCTGTATGAATAACAAGTAAATTTTTCATATCTTCAACTCCTTTATTTTTTGGAATCCGGCATGTTCAAATTGTCAGTTACATGATACGATGAAGGAAAAGAAAAAGAAAGAGGGCCGCGGAATGCTGGTTATTTTATCAGCTGGAATTGCCCCGGGATTGGCTTTGTTGAGCTATTTCTATTTGCGGGACCAATTTGGGCAGGAACCTGTGCTGATTGTTTTTAAAACCTTTTTGCTTGGTGCAATTTTAACGTTTCCAATCATGTTTATACAATATGTAATCGATGCTGAGGGGATTTTTCAAAGTGATTTGCTATCTTCATTTCTTTCAGCTTCTTTATCCGAAGAGTTTTTTAAATGGTTTGTCCTTTTCTTGTATGTGTATCAGCATGCAGAGTTTGATGAGCCGTTTGACGGAATTGTCTACGGAGCGAGTATATCACTCGGTTTTGCAACCGTGGAAAATATTTTTTATTTGGCGGCCAATGGAATAAATTTCGCGTTGGGACGTGCATTGCTCCCTGTTTCAAGCCATGCTTTATTCGGTGTCATTATGGGTTATTACTTGGGAAAGGGCAAGTTTCAATATGGACAAAACGGGTGGAAATGGGTGTTCACCGCCTTTTTTGTGCCTTTTGTCTTGCATGGATTATATGATTATATCTTGGTTTCGGGGAAGAATTGGATTTATTACATTCTGCCGTTCATGCTTTTTCTATGGTGGCTCGGACTAAAGAAAGTTAAACATGCCCATCTCATGACAAAAGAATTTTACAATAAAAAATTGAAAAGCAGAAACGCTTCCATTTCTTAAGAGGGGAGCGTTTTTTGCTCGCCAATGTTTGAATCATTTTTTTCACTTCTTCATTTTACTATTTAAAAAGCAAAAATGATAATTGAATAAATTTTTATGGGAACTCATATGATTGAATTAAAATATATGTTAGGAATGGTGATTTAGTGGATAATGAAAGAAAGAATAAAAAGGCTGATGAAAATAGGAAACAAGAGCAGCTGGACCGGTACCGCAAAAAAAATACCGGCCCGAAAAAGAAAATGACGGATGACAGCGGTGTAAAAGTTTCAAATGATACTTTTACATTAAGGGCAGGAAAACGCGGTCCGCTATTATTTCAAGACTATCATTTTTATAAAAAACAGTCGCATTTCAGCCGGGAACGAATACCGGAAAAAGTCGTCCATGCCAGAGGCTTCGGAGTATACGGGGAATTTGAAACCTGCAAATCGATGCGACATGTTACGAAAGCGCACTTCCTGCAGGAGGACGGGCGCAAAACACCCGTGTTTGTTCGATTTTCCAATTTTACAGGGAATAAAGGATCGAAGGATACAGCGGTAGATATTCGCGGCTTTGCGGTCAAGTTTTATACCCAAGAAGGAAATTATGATTCATTGTCACTCCAATTTCCCGTCTTCATTTTGGCTGATGCCATGAAATTTATGGATTTGGCGCATGCTGCTAAACAGAACCCCGTTACGGATATTCCCCAAGCGACTACCGCGCACGATAATTTTTGGGATTATGTTGCGAATAACCAAGAATCAGCCCATATGGTGATGTGGCTGATGTCGATGCGTGGCCGTCCCAGAAGCTGGCGCATGATGGCGGGCTGGCCGATCAATACGTTTCGATTTATTAATGAACAAGGTAAATCAACCTTTGTCAGATTTAAATGGGAGCCTGTACTTGGTGTTCATTCATTGTTGCTGGATGAAGCGAATATTATCGGAGGGGTTGATCCGGACTTCCACCGCCGGGATATTATTGAAGCGATCGAAAAGAAAGCCTACCCTGAATACGACCTTGGCGTCCAGCTTATTGCTGAAGAAGATGAGTTTAATTATGATTTTGATATTTTGGATGATATAAAGCTTTGGCCGGAGGAAGAGGTTCCTGTTGAAATAATCGGTAGAATGACGTTGAACAGGCTTGTTGATAATTTCTTTGCAGAGGAAGAACAGTCTGTATTTGATCCTGCACATCTTGTTCCAGGTATCGACTTTACCAATGATCCGGTGTTGCAGGGCAGGGCATTTGCCTACAGGGATACGGAATTATATCGGCAACATTCAGCGAATATTAATGATATCCCGGTTAACAGACCGATCGTAAAAAGGAGCTATAACCTGCGGGATAGCTATCAAAGACATCGAATCGACGTTGATTCCGTACACTATCATAATAATTCGTTAGCGGGAAATACTCCAGCCGAGGCTTCTTTTGAAGAAGGCGGATACGTCAATTATCCTGAAAGAGTCGAAGGACATGTAACCAGGGAAGTCCCAAGCGAATCGTACCTTGATTTCTTTTCACAGCCCAGACTTTATTGGAACAGTTTGTCTTCGATTGAGCAACAAGACATGGTGGAAAATTTTATTTACCATATTGGAAGAGTGAAAAGCAAATCCGTCCGCCAGCAAAATGTCGAAATGTGGGCGAACGTTGATAAAGAAATGGCCTGCACGATTGCCGACCATGTTGGTGTGAAACGGCCAAAAGGTTCTCATGTTCCGGTATCAAAAAGCTCCCCTGCGCTTAGCCAGCTAACTACACCGCATTATGCCTATACACAAAAAGTGGGTGTTTTAATCGGCGATGGATTTAATGGTGAAGAAGTAAGCCATGTTCTTGATACACTGGCAAAAAATGGCGTATTTATGGACATTATCAGTGAAATGCTTGGTACCGTCACAGGAGCAGATGGTACAAAAATTAAAGTTAACCAGACATTTCTTACTACCTACTCTGTCTTGTATGATTCGCTCTATGTTGTTGGAGGAAATTACCAGAATCAAGAGAAATTTAATCAAAACATTATAACTTTCGTCACCGAGATGTACAAACACTTTAAACCGATTGGTGTTGCCTCAACGGGACAGTCTTATATTCATGCATCAGAAAAAAACAACTTGGCCGGAGTTGTTTTTGCCGCAAACAACCCAAATTTCGGAAAAGAATTTGTATCTGCAATTGCTCAGCAACGTTTTTGGAATAGAACCTGATATTGTTTCAGGATATATCTATGAGATTACTTTAATGTTTTTGTAAACCAGGAAAACACAAGTTAAAAGAGTCTTTTTTCACCTGTGGTGTCTTTAAGCTTCATGATGATAAGGCGGATAAGTGCACTCCAATAAAAAAATCCCGGCATCAACACAAAACAGCAGATGCGTTCATTCGCATCTGCTGTTTTTTTCTATTCTTGTGTTTGAAGGGCTAAACGAAAACTTAAACCAAGGTAGACAAAACCGGGCTTTTCCAAGCCAGTGTGAATCGTAACTTGTTTTCGTGAAGTTTTTTCATCGATCACACTCGTTATACAAGCGAGTGTAATCGTATAGAGATGACGAACTAAACCCAAGGAACAGGATAGCTGTCTTGTGTACAAATTGATGCAATTCAATTTCTGGCTGCCTGGAACATTTGTGGTTGAACTTGACTATTTTTTCGCAACCATCCACCAGCCGGATCGCTTATTTGTAAGCCCATTTCATTTGGCTGGCCAGCATCCATGAATCCTGGATTACGAAAGTAAAATCTAGTTTATAAATACAAAAAGGGCTCCAACCTTTGGTATAATTAGGTTTGTACTAAACTAAATCCCAAAGAAAGGAGCACCTTTAAGGTGAAGTTTACCACAAACCTATCAAATATTAAAGCTAACTTTCATTTGAAAAATTCAACCAATATAGCTGGATTATTGCCATTCCTTCAGTTTCTGAAACAAATGGATATTGAAAATT